>JADCDC010000197.1 GCA_020252385.1 Aestuariivirga sp. | reverse complement strand
GTCGACGTCGATGATCACTTCCTCGACGGGCTCCAGCTTCTCGCCCGTGGCTTCATCCGTCTTGAAGACGACGCGCGGACGCCCGACGGTGAGTTCGAAGCCCTCGCGGCGCATGGTCTCGATCAGGATGCCGAGCTGCAATTCGCCGCGGCCCGCCACCTCGAAGGCGTCGGTCTCGGATTCGGACGGTGTCACGCGCAGCGCCACATTGCCTTCCGCCTCGCGCAGCAGGCGGTCGCGGATGACGCGGGACTGGACCTTGTCGCCCTCCTTGCCGGCAAGCGGGCCGTCATTGATGCGGAAGGTCATGGTCAGCGTGGGCGGGTCGATCGGCTGGGCGGCGATGGGTTCGCTGATCGAGGGATCGCAGATCGTGTCGGCGACGGTCGCGGTGGTGAGGCCGGAGATCGCGATGATGTCGCCCGCCTCCGCTTCATCGACCGGAACGCGCTCGAGGCCGCGGAAGGCCAGCACCTTGGAAATGCGGCCCTGCTCAACCGT
The DNA here is from genome assembly GCA_020252385.1 of Aestuariivirga sp. Lineage (GTDB taxonomy): Bacteria > Pseudomonadota > Alphaproteobacteria > Rhizobiales > Aestuariivirgaceae > Aestuariivirga. Next base: position 3,110 of record JADCDC010000197.1, on the reverse strand, counting down.
CTTGCCGTCACGCGCCAGAGCCTTCACGGACTGGTTGGCCTTGATGGTGCCGGAGCGCACGCGGCCCGTCAGCACGCGGCCGAGGAAGGGGTTCGATTCGATCGTCGTCACCAGCATGCGGAACTGGCCCTCCTCGACGGTGGGCGCGGTGAAGTGCCTGACGATCAGGTCGAACAGCGGGGCCATGTTGTCCTGCGGGCCCGTGGGGCTTTCCGCCATCCAGCCCTGCTTGGCGGAACCGTAGATGATGGGGAAATCGAGCTGCTCTTCGTTTGCGTCCAGATTGGCGAAGAGGTCGAACACCTCGTTCACCACCTCGTTGTGACGCTCGTCCGGGCGGTCGATCTTGTTGATGCAGACGATAGGGCGGAGCCCGATCTTCAGGGCCTTCTGCAGCACGAACTTGGTCTGCGGCATGGGGCCCTCTGCGGCGTCCACCAGCAGGACGGCGCCGTCCACCATGTTGAGGATGCGCTCCACCTCGCCGCCGAAATCGGCGTGGCCCGGCGTGTCGACGATGTTGATGCGGGTGTCCTTCCAGTTGAGGGACGTGACCTTGGCGAGGATGGTGATGCCGCGTTCCCGCTCGAGATCGTTCGAGTCCATGGCGCGCTCGGCGACCTTCTGGTTTTCGCGGAACGAGCCCGACTGGGAAAGCAGGCGGTCGATCAGCGTGGTCTTGCCGTGGTCGACGTGGGCAATGATGGCAATGTTGCGCAAGGTCATGAGGCGCACGGACTTTCTGTTTCGTGAGAATTGGGGCGCGCTTAGCACGTGCAGCATGCAAAGGCAATTTAACGCTTGCTTTACACGGGGTGGTTTATGCAACCTCCGGGTGGAGAGGATGGATGTACCAGTCACGCGAAAGGGTTAACAGGACCCTGGTTGTCTTGACGCTGTCGGATGACACGGACGTGACGGTGTCGATGCGCATGCCCTTGTCCAACAGGCTGGCCGATGCGCTGAATGCGCCGGACATGTTTCTCGATGTCCTGACCGCAAGCGGCGAGCAGCGTTACATCGCCAAGTCGGACATCCGCGCGGTGCGCTCCATGGAACTGCCGAAGGCCGACCAGCTGGACCTCGACGCGCGCCAGGCCGGCCTCGCCGACGCCGATCCCCACGCCGTGCTCCAGGTCGAGAAGGGTGCCTCGCCCGAGGACATCCGCCACGCCTATCACAGGATGGCCCGCCTCTATCACCCGGACCGCATCGCGGCCTATGAGCTCCCGGCGGAGATCAAGGACTATGCCCGCGCCATGCTGGTGCGGATCAACCTGGCGTTCGAGCAACTCCGCCGCTGACATCCGCGGTGGTGATGAAGCTGTCGAAGGCGGCCAGGAATTGCTGCCGGATCTCATCCCGCTCGCTCATGATCTCATGCCGCGAATCGGGAATGAAGGTGAGGGCAACTCCCGGAACATTGCGCGCGAAGCGTCGGATCCCCTCGTTCCCGACCACCCTGTCAGCCCCGGCCGCGACGATCAGCACCGGCACTCGGGGCTTCTCCATCACCTTGATTTCCTTGAGCGAACGCCGGGCGGCGCGAAGCCACGCAAAGGTCGGGCCGCCAAGGCCCAGCTGGGGTGCGGCCTCCAGCGTGGCGCTGTCGCGCTCCCAGCGGCGCTGATCCGAAGTCAGCGGATTGCCCGGAAAGTCGGCCCGCCCCATGGGCGCCCGGCGCACGCCGGGGAGGAACCAGGAGCCGAGCCCCGCCAGTGACACGCCATTCACCAGCAGCGTCACAACGGGCCTGGGCCAGGGGCCATAGAGAATCTCGACCAGGGGCGAGACGAGCATGACCTTGCGAAACCAGTCGCTGCTGCGCACGAGCCTGAGCAGGATGTGACCCCCGGTCGAATGGCCGAGCGCGTAATAGGGTGGAGGGCATGTGGGGATCACGAGGCCGTCCATCAGCGTGCGGATGTCCTCGTCGAAGTCGGTAAAGGAGCGGGTGACGTCCCGGTAGGGCTCCGAGGCGATGCGCTGCGATCCGCCCTGGCCCCGGAGGTCGACGGCGGCGACGGCGAAACCGCGTGCCGCAATGTCGCGGATGGTTTCGAAATAGCGTTCGAGGAAATCGCCCCGCCCGCCCAGCAGGACGAGCGTGCCCCGCGCCTCGTCCGGGACGACCCGCAGGGCCCTGAGCCTGATCTTGTCTGCGGTCACGAGCTCAAGGCACTCCGCCCCGGAGGGCAGAGGGTTCTCGGGCGTGGGAAAGAGCTTCATGGCCTGCGAGGTCACGCCGCAGCATACTGCTCCGGCGCGGCGCGCGGCAAGAGAGGCTGCTCAGGGCAGTTTCTTCACTTCCGTCAATTCGCCGCTCGCCGAATCGAGCTTGATCGCGAAGGACTTACCATCGCGCATAGCGTTGAAGGCATAGACCTTTCCGCTGCAGCTCGACGGCGTGACGCCGGAGAAGCCATAGCCGCTGACCACCGATGTCGCCTTGTCGCAGGAGAGGCCCTGCGCCTTGCTGGCGGTTTTCTTCTGTTCCGCGCCGTTCTGGGCATCGGGCCTTGTGGGCTTCGCCGGCTTGGCGGTGGTCTTCTTCGCGGGCTTCTTCTTCTCGCGCTCCACGGACTTGCGCTTGGGCGCAACGCGATCGTACTCATCCTCGTCGCGGTAGACGCGGCGGCCGTTGCCATAGAGTTCGTCGAACTCTTCCTCGCTCAGGGCATAGTCGCCGAAGAAGATGCGCAGGCCCGGCACGTGGCGGATGATGGGAGGCCCCGGCGGGTAATACTCATCCTCGATGATGATGCGGCGCGGCTTCTTGTGGTGATCAGCCTCGGCATTTTCGGCGATCAGGCCAACGGAGAAGACCGCCAGCACGGTCAAGACGATACCCCGAACATACATGACTTTCGATCCTCTTTCCGGCGCTTCGAGAAAACGAAGAACCCGCCCGGGAAGTTCAACATAACGTTTCGTTCAGATTCACGGCAAATCTGCGGCGGGAAGGGCGCCACCGGCGCCCTTCCGCTGCTAGTCGTTGACTAGTGGATCCGTCTGACGTTGACGATGTCGCCCTGTCCATTCACCCGGACCATGAACTGGCGGCCGTTCTTCCAGGCGGTGTAGCGGTAGCCCGGCAGGTCGCAATCGAT
>JADCDC010000196.1 GCA_020252385.1 Aestuariivirga sp. | reverse complement strand
CCCGGAACCAGCAGCTTCTTGCCCTCGTCATGGACGTGGCAATTGATCTCCCACAGCCGGGTGTGCTCCTTGGAGGCCGTCTCGGCGAAGAGCGTGCGCTCCAGCGCCACGTAGTAGCCCGCCACCATCGGGAAGCAATTGAGGCTCAGGATGTCGCCGCGCCGGATCTTCCGCGAGGTGACGGGGTTGTGTGCGCCATCGGTGTTGACGCCGGACTGGAACCAGGTCCAGGTGTCCATCAGCTCCGCATTGGGCCAGACCTTGGCGATCTCGCGCACCATGGCCTGGGTCGCGTGCAGCGCCACTTCGTGTTCCGGAACACCCACGGCGGTTGCCTCGACCACGGCGGCGCCGCCGAGGTCGGCGATGCGGGTCATCTTGGTGATGTGCCGGATTTCCTCCGCGCTCTTGATCATGCGCAGCCGCATCGAGGGAGCGGCGACGTCGACGAACTCGACCCCCGGGAAGGCGTCGCCCAGCTGCTTGCGGAAGTCGAGGTTCACATGATCGAACTCGATGCCCCCGCGGCGCGCACCCTTCAGCAGCCCCTTCAGCGCCACGAAGTAGTTTTCCTTGGACCAGTCGGTGTAGGTCACGTTGTCGCCGAAGGTGCGGCGCGCCGGCTGGCCGCCGTCGATCGCGGCGGAGATCGAGGTGGTCTTCTTGGGCGTGATCACCAGGCCGTACTTGCGGCCGAAATAGCAGTAGAGGAAGTCAGAAAGGTAGTTGATGTTGTGGTAGCTCGTGAACACGCAGGCATCGACCTTGGCCTTGGCCATCCAGCCCTTGATGCCGTCCTGCCGGCGCTGCATCTCGGCTGCGGAGAATGTCGGCTTGGGCTTCCTGCCGTTGTTGCGGTAGTCGACGAGGGCGGGGCGGTCGCTGGCGGCCATGGGGGCGTTTCTCCTTGTCATGAGGGTTGGCGATAACTTCCCCGGAAGAGGCCTTGTGTCAAAAGACGATCCCTCACATACTCCATGAGATTTTCTCATGGAGTGACGTCCCTTGTCCCGCCTACCCTCCCTCAATGCCCTGCGCTGTTTCGAGGCGGCGGCGCGCTCGGGGAGCTTCTCGCGGGCCGCGGCGGAGCTGAACGTCACCCAGTCCGCGGTGAGCCACCAGGTGCGGCAGCTCGAACAGTGGTTCGGCCTCACCCTGTTCGACCGTCTCGGCCGCCAGACCATTCCCACACCGAAGGGCCAGGAGCGTGCCCGCTCGCTGGCCGAGGCCTTCGACATCATGGCGGCAGCCTGCCGCAGGCTGCAGCAGAGCGAGGCGGGCCCCGCGCTCACCATCGCGGCACTCCCCTCCTTCGCCACGATCTGGCTGATCCCGCGGCTGTCGCAGTTCTTCCGGGATCACCCGGAGGTGTCGGTCAAGGTCGTCTATGCCTTCGCCGGCCAGGAGATCGACTTCGAGGAGGTGGACATCGCGGTGCTCTGGGGCCCGGGCGAATGGGAGGGCTGCCGCTCGACCAGGCTCCTGCCGGGCAGCACGGTGCCGATCTGCAACCCGATCTACCTCGAACGCGAGGGACCCTTCGACGTGCCCCAGGCGATCCTTGGCAAGCCCCTGCTGCACGACACCGACCGCCTCGACTGGCAGAACTGGATGCGCCATGCGGGCCTCCGGCATGCCGGCCCCTCGCCCGGCCCCATCTTCCAGGACTTCAACCTGCTGCGCGCGTCGGCCCTGGCAGGACAGGGCATCGCTCTCTGCCCCAAGCGCCTGATCGAGGACGATCTTGCCAGCGGCCGCCTCGTGCAGCTCTTCGACATCGACATCAAGCACGACTACGCCTACTCGATTATCGAGCCGGCCTCCGGCAGCGGCCGGCGCTCCGAGGCGCTCGAGACCTTCAAGAACTGGCTCCTGTCCACGGCCCGGAGCTGAGGCCTCCTTCGTTCCGCACATGGCACGTCTTCCGGGACAACACTGGCCCCGGCCCGAAAATCCCGTTACTGCGAGGCCCATGACCACCACTCACCCGGTATCGGCACAGGCCAAGGCGGCAACCCACGCGGTGCTGCTTGCGGTGACGGCCGGGCACCTGATCAACGACACGCTGCAGGCGCTGCTCCTGTCGATCTACCCCCTGCTGCGCGACCTCCATTCCCTGAGCTTCGCGCAGATCGGCTTCATCACGCTTGCCTTTCAGGGCATTGCCTCGGTGCTGCAGCCCATGGTGGGCCTCTATACCGACAAGCGCCCGATCCCCTTCTCGCTCCCCTTCGCGCCTGCGCTCACGCTGATCGGCCTCGTGGTGCTGGGCTTTGCGGCAAGCTACGCGATGATCCTCGTTGGCGCGGTGCTGATCGGGCTCGGCTCCTCGATCTTCCACCCGGAGGCCTCGCGCCTGGCGCGGCTCTCCTCCGGCGGCCGCTTCGGCTACGCCCAGTCGCTGTTCCAGCTCGGCGGCAATTTCGGCACGTCGGTGGGTCCGCTGCTGGCGGCTTTCGTGGTGATCCCGCATGGCCAGGCCAGCGTCTCCTGGTTTGCCGCGGCAGCGCTCGTGTCGGTGGCGGTGCTGACCTATGCGGCGCGCTGGTACGCGCACCATCTCTCGCCAGCGGGCGGGGCGAGGCGACAGGCAAGCCAGGCGAAGCCCCTGCCACGCCGGGTGATCGTAAGCTCGCTCACCATCCTGCTCTGCCTGATGTTCTCGAAATTCGTCTACACCTCGAGCCTGTCGAGCTTCTATACCTTCTACCTGATCGACACGTTCGGACTGTCGGCAAACGAGGCCCAGGTCAACCTGTTCGTCTATCTCGCGGCCTTCGCGGCCGGCACGCTGCTCGGCGGGCCGATCGGCGACAGGATCGGGCGCAAGGCTGTGATCTGGTTCTCGGTGCTGGGGGCGCTGCCCTTTACCCTTGCCCTTCCCTACGCCAATCACTTCTGGGCCGTGGTTCTCTCCGTGCCCATCGGCTTCATCCTGGCCTCCGCCT
>JADCDC010000195.1 GCA_020252385.1 Aestuariivirga sp. | reverse complement strand
TCAACCTCGTGGGCGGCGATCCCTATGGCGGGGCCTGCAGCATCGACCAGTTCTTCCTGTGGCGGCCGCTCCCCGGCACCGCCAACCACACGACACCGGTGAAGCGGCTCTATCACATCGGCGCCTCCACCCATCCGGGGCCGGGGCTTGGCGGCGGATCGGGCTTCCTCCTGGCCTCAGCACTCCGATGACGGGCGATCTCGCCTTCCTCAAGGGGGTGCTGCACCGGGTGACGGACGGCGATACATCGCTTCCCTCCTTCGCCGAGATCGGCCTCAACTACTTCGTCCCCTATCTCCTGAACCGCATCGCCGTCACCTGGAACGGGGAACTGGCCGAGGAGCTTCGCCGCTTCGACCTGACCACGCCGCAGATGCGCACGCTCGCGGTGCTCGGCATCAATTCGGGCCTCACCATCAACGAGCTTTCCACACTGACGGTAACCGAACAGTCCACCATGAGCCGCACGCTCGACACGCTGGAAGCGCGCGGCCTGGTGCGCCGCAGGCCGCGCCCCAGCGACCTCCGTGTGCGCGAGGTGGAGATCACCGCCTCCGGCCGCGAGGCCTTCGACGCCTTCTGGCCCGTCATGTTCGCCCGCTATCAGCAGATGTTCCGCGACATCAGCGAGGACGAGTTCGCGCAGCTGGTGAGCACGCTGCAGAAACTTCTCCGCAACATGCGGCCGGGGACCGGGGACCAACCATAGGCCCCCCGTTTCGTCATGCCACGGCTTGACCGTGGCATCTTCTTTGCCGGCGACAAAGAAGATTGCCCGCTCGGGGGCGGGCAATGACGAGAGTGTGTCACAGCTCGCGGATCGTCTTCAGCATGCCGTCAAGCGCCTCGCCGGCCTCGTCCTTGAGCGCGGCGGCGATGAGACGGTCCATCCACTGGCCGCCGTCCGCGCGTTCCTCGAGGAGCGGCACGGCGGAGAGCACGCGGTCGAACTTCGAGAGCCCGCGCGCATGGGTGTCCGAATAGCCCTTCACGAGGCGGCGGGCGGCGAGCACGGCGCGTGACACGTCATAGTTCCTGGTCAGCGTGCGCGTGGCGAGCGCCAGCCACTCCTCCATGTGCCGGGTCTCCATCTCGTGGCGCAGCAGCTTGCGGCGGAAGCGGCGGAGCCCGCTCACCAGATAGAGCTGCAGGAAGCCCCGGAGCGTTGCCGTCTCCACACGGCGGCCGCGGTTCACCCACCGGTCGATCCGCGCCATGCGCTTCGGGTCGGCGGCGATGCGGCGGCCCCAGCGCACGGGAAGCAGGCTCACCATCTCCTCGGCACGCGGATGCATGAACTCGGTCAGATAGAGCGGATCATCACCGGCCTTCATCTCGCCCGCGATACGGGCGAAGCGCGCGGAGCGGGTCTTGAGATCGGCGACGCCGATCACGTCGTCATAGGCCATGGCATTGGCGAGATGCTTCGCCGCCGCGGCGCTGAAGGCGAAGCCCCGCGCCGCACCGCCATGCTGGCGGTCCAGTGCCACCAGCCCTTCAAGCCGCGCGACATAGTCTTCGCCATAGCGGAGATCCTGGAAGTCAATGGTGCGCCTGAGGCCCGCGAGCGCAAAGGGCTGCGCCTCGGCGGGGAGTTCCCGGAGCCGGTCCAGAAGCCGGTCGAGTTCGGGCGCGCCGAGGCTTTCTGGCAGGGCCGCAGGCCTTGGCTGTGGCTTGATCAGCACGCGGGGAAGATCGTTGTCGCCGGCCCTCGTGAAGCCCTCGGCAAAGCCCTTCAGCGAGGCTTCGACACCCTTGCCGCCGGACCTGATCACATCCTCGAAGGACTGCCGCGGAAAGGGCAGCGCGCCAGAACCGGCCAGCGCCCCGAGGAGCGGCGCGGAGATCACCGTGCCCACAGCGCGCGCGGCCTTCTCCATGTCGAAGGCGATGAGCCGGCGCGCGGCGATACCCGCCGCTGCCTCCACCGCGCGGGGATCGGCGATCGCTTCGCCGGGCTTCTCCTTCTCGGCCACCGCATAGGCGCGGTGGGTGGAGGTGATGAGCAGCGTCCGCTCCGGCGTGGCGAGCCCCCTGAGGATGGAGCGGCCGGCTTCCATCAGTTCGGCGGCGATCACCACGTCGACGTCGCCCGGCGTGGGCATCAGCGCCAGCACCGGCGCCTTGCCCTGCCTCGGCGGCAGCATCTCGATATAGTAGATGGTAGCACCGGTGCGCTGCGCGACACCCGGAACGGAGGTTGACTGAGCATGCCAGTGATTGGCCTCCGCGACGGCGACGATCCAGTCCGTCAGCACGCCCCCGCCCTGCCCTCCCATGGCGAGGATGGCGATCGAGATCGGCCTTTCGGGTGATGTGCTGGCGTCGAACATCACGCCGCGTCCCGCGCGAAGAGGAAGCGGCGCTTCTCCCGCCGCCGCTGCAGATATGAAATCACGGTGCTCCGCAGGCGGCTCCTGAAGCGCTCCCAGCTGGACGCGTTGCGCAGCACGTCCGCCCGGTAGAAGGAGGGGCACAGCACCGCGGCATCCGCCACGTCGCCGCAATTGCCGCAGGCCACACAGCTGTCGTCGATCGCAGCGACGGGATCGTCACGCAGCGGATCGTCGAGATGCTTCACCGACAGCGAGGGGCAGCCCGAGAGCCTGATGCAGGCATGGTCACCCGTGCAGATGTCCTCGTCCACACCGAAGCGCTGGCGCAGCACGGGCTCGCCCGCCTTCTCCGCCTTGTCGATCAGCGGCTTCACGCGGCGCTGCTTGTTCAGCATGCATTCCGAGGAGGCGACGATGATCTTGGGTCCGGGTTCTTCGGTCGTCAGCGCCTCGCGCAGCGTGTCGCGCATCTTGGCCACGTCATAGGTGCGGTCGATCTGGCGCACCCAGGTGGCGCCAACACCCTTCACCGCATTGGTGATGGCATTATTGGTCTGGCGCTTCCGGTTCTCGGCGCGCGAGGAGGGAATGTCCTGCCCGCCGGTGGCGGCGGAATAGAAGTTGTCGACGATCAGCATCACGCCGTCATGCTTGTTGAAGACGGCATTGCCGACGGAGGAGGAGAGCCCGTTGTGCCAGAAGCCGCCATCGCCCATCACCGAGATCACGCGCTTGTCCGCCTTCACGGTGAAGACAGAG
>JADCDC010000194.1 GCA_020252385.1 Aestuariivirga sp. | reverse complement strand
CCCTTGTTTTCCTTCAGCAATTCGCGCACCCGGTCGTAGCGCGCCTCTGGGCCGTCGCCGGGGATCAGATGAGCCTGCACCTCCGCGATGTCGGGGTGGGGCGAGACGAGCCATGTTTCCTTCAGGATCTTTGAGGCCTTGCGCGTCGCGGCCTGGGTGATCAGCACGCGTGCGGCCACCAGTGCCGCGGGCACCAGCGCGGGGTCCAGCTTGTGGGCCTTGAGCGCCAGTTCGAGCGCCTGCGGCTTGTTCGACTCCTCGAGTGCCAGCGCCTGCGCGGCGAGCATCGCGGCCTGCTTGCGGTTGCCCTCGGCCACCGGCACGAGGCCGGTCTTGATCTGCTGGCCCAGTGTCGCAGCGGCGGCACCCCAGTCCTTGGCGCCGGACTGCAGCTGCAGCACCGCGGCGGAGGCCCAGGACAGGCGCGGGTTCAGCGCCAGGGCGCGCTCGGCATGGCGGCGCGCGGCGGCGAAGTCGCCCGTCTGGCGCGCTTCCGAGAACAGCCCGCGGAGCCCCAGGGCCTCGGTGTCGGGCGACTTGGTCATCGCCTCGAAGATGCGCTTCACCGAGGCGCGGTCGCCCTTCAACTGGGCGGCCTGGGCGGCCAGCACATTGACCAGCGGCTCATCGGCCAGCGCATTGCCGGCGATTGCCGCATGCTTGGCGGCGGCCACCGCATCGCCCGCACCCGCGGCGATGATGCCGCGTGAGAGCGATTCATAGCCCTTGCGGTTCTTGCGGTAGGCCCAGAAGCGGCCGACCGCCTGCGGGCTCGACCACAGCCTCCGGAACAGGCTCCACACGAACCAGATGGCGACGACGGCCAGCACCGCCAGCACCACGCCGGCGACGAAGCTCATCTCGATCTCGCGGCCGAGCCAGCGGATGGTCAGCGTGCCGGGCCGGTCGGCGATCCAGGCGAAGCCCGCCGCCAGCAGCACCAGCAGGAAGAAGCGCCACAGGAGCTTGATCATTGTGCCGTCCCTCCCGCTCCACCCATGGCCGCGATCTGGCGCAGCACCGCTTCCGAAACCTGGGACAGTGCTGCCTCGAGCTGCAGCCGTGCCGCCGCGCGATCGCGCCACTGGCTGAGTGCCACGGGCTTGTCGCCCTCCGCAGCGTCGATCACCGCGATGGCCTGGGTCAGGTCGCTGGCCTCGGCGAAGGCGGCGGCCTTGGTGGCCACCTCCGGCCAGTCGGTTTCGCCGATCTCGCGGATGGTGACGACGCCCGAGAGCGACTTCATCAGCGTGCCGAGATAGCTGTCGTCCTCGGCCGCGGGCGCTGCCGGCTGGGGAAGCTCAGGGATGGCGGCACGCAGTTCCTGGGCGAGGCCTGCCGCGTCGGGCAGTCCCTCGGCGGCGCGCGCGCCCAGCGTTTCGAGCCCCGCCGCGGCGGGCACCATGCGGGCGATACGGTCGAACTCATCGGGGTAGGGCGTTCCGGCGGCGATCTTCGCCTTGATGTCGGACAGCGCCTGGGAGAGCGCGGAGGTCACGGCGGCCCGGTCATCGCCCGCTCCTTGAGCGGCGGCGGACTTGAGGCTGGCCACTTCCTTTTCCAGGGCGTCGATGCGCTGGCCAAGCGCGGCAAGTGCGGCCTGGTCGGCGGCGGGTGCGGCACCCTCCTGAGGCGCGGCGGCCGGGGCGGCGGAGATGGCGCTGCGGAGCTCTGCCAGCTGGTCGCTGGCGGTCTTCAGGGATGTTTCGGCGGCGGCGATCCGCTGGTCGGTTGAATCGATCCGGGTGCCGAGGTCGGCGAGCCCCGCGGCGGCGGATTTCGCCTGTTCGAGGGCGCTGCCGGCGGCCTCGCCCGCAGTCCCTGCGGCACTGGCGGCGCTGCCTGCCTCCTGCTTCAGTCCGGCAATTTCCTGCGCCAGGCTGCCGCCGCTGGCCTCCAGCGCGTCGATGCGGATCTTCATCGCCGCGATCTCGTTCGTGGGGAAATAGGACGCCAGCACGCCGCGGTAGAGCCAGCCGCCGAGCAGCGCGCCAACCAGCAGGGCGGCGGCGAGCCACAGGGCGGGCCTGCCGCGCCGTTCCTCCGCCTTCGCGGCAGGGGACGGCGTTTCCTCGCCCGAATCGGCAGCATCCGAGGCGCGGGCCGTATCCGGCTCGGTCCGGATCTCCTCGGCGTCGAGGTCGATCACCTGCGGCCGCAGCGGCCCCTGGTCGTCCTGTCTCTGATCGCTCATGCTCTAGGGCCTAATGGCTTCCCTTCGTCTGCGCAAGCAGGGCCAGCATGGCCTGCTCGTCCGGCGTGTCCGGCACACTCTTGTACCATTCCTCCGGCAGAACTGAGGCGACATTGCGCGACAGGCAAAAATTCCTTATCCGCGCCGCGTGAGGCTCAAGCCCGTGGGCCTTCACGAGGCCGAGCCAGATCCGCGCGGTGCGCGGCGAATAGAGCAACACCGCGTCGATGGCACCCTGGCCGAGCGCGGTTGCGGCCTCACCCAGGCTCTCCGCGGGCACCGCGTCATAAAGCACCGCGCGGTGGCAGGCGAAGCCCGCCGCCGTCAGCTGGCCTTCGAGATCGCCCGCCGTTTCCGCACCGGAGAGATAGAGGATCGGCCCCGCCTTCGGGTCGAGCGTCGCGCGGATAAAGCTTGCAAGCCCGTTCACGTCCCCGCCATGCGCTTCGGCTTTGAGACCCGCAGCTGTCGCGGCCTTCAGCGACTGCGGCCCGACCGTCAGTGTACGGAAGGTTTCGAGCCCGTGCCCCGCGGGCAGCGCGCGGATGCCATTGGCGCTGGTCACCGCCACCGCCTGCCATGGCATATTCGGAATCACCGTGCCGGCGCGCGGCCTGATCGTCATCAGCGGCGCCATCACCACCTCATGGCCCATGGCCTCCAGCTTCTGCCTCAGGGCCCCGGCGTCTTCCTCGGGCCTGGTGACGGCGATCCGCATCAGAAGGCGATGAGGCTGCCGCCCTCGGCCTTCACCTGCTCGCCCGCCTCGCGCCCCATCCGTTCGGCATCGGCGGGCGATCCGGCGCGCACCGTCTCGAAGCAGTGCACGCCGTCGAGCGTCAGCGCATGGCCGCGGAACTTGACCTCGCCGTTCTCGATCACCGCGTGGCCTGCCAGCGGTGTCCGGCAGGAGCCGTCGAGCGCCGCGAGGAAGGCGCGCTCGCAAGAGACGGCAATCGCCGAGGCCTCATGGTTGATGGCCGCCAGAAGCTCGCGCGTCTTCGAATCATCCTCGCGCGTCTCGATCCCGATGCAGCCCTGCGCCACGGCGGGCAGCATCACGTCGGTGGGAACGAGCGAGGTGATCTTGTCTGCCAGACCCAGCCGCTTCAACCCGGCGGCGGCGAGGAAGGTGGCCTGCGCCACGCCGTCCTCCAGCTTCTTGAGCCGCGTCTCGACATTGCCGCGGAACTGGATCACCTCGAGGTCGGGCCTGATGCGCTTCAGCTGCGCCCCGCGCCTGACGGAGGAGGAGCCGACCACCGCACCTTTCGCCAGCGCGTCGATGGTCCCGGCCACCGGGCTCAGGAAGGCATCGCGCACGTCCTCGCGCGGCAGCAGGGCGGCCATGACCAGTCCCTCGGGCAGCCGCGCCGGCATGTCCTTCATCGAATGGACGGCCAGGTGGATTTCGCGCGCGAAGAGCGCCTCCTCGATCTCCTTGGTGAACAGCCCCTTGCCGCCGATCTCCGAGAGCGGGCGGTCCCTGATACGGTCCCCCGTGGTGGTGATGACGACGATCTCGATGTCCTCGTCCGAGAACCCATGGGCAGCCTTGAGGCGGCTCTTCGTCTCATTGGCCTGGTAGAGGGCAAGCGGGGACCCGCGGGTCCCGATCTTCAGCTTCGGCATGTATGGTCCGGCAAAAACTAAGGGTCCTGACAGTCTTAGCTGTAAACTTTGCGGACGTCACCTGCCGGGGTGGGGGAAGCTGCCCCTTTGACCTGCCGCCGTCTCCCGCGATATGCCCCCCTCATGACCCATATCCTCGGCATCGAAACCTCCTGCGACGAGACGGCCGCCGCCGTGGTGCGGCGGGATGCGGCGGGCCGGGGCGAAATCCTCTCCAATGTGGTGCTTTCGCAGCTCAAGGAGCATGCGCCCTATGGCGGGGTGGTGCCGGAGATCGCGGCCAGGGCCCATGTCGAGCATCTGGACCGCCTGGTGGCGCAGGCGATGGCGGAGGCGGGTCTCGGTTTTGCGGACCTCGACGGGATCGCCGCAACGGCGGGGCCGGGGCTCCTGGGCGGGGTGATCGTCGGGCTCACCATGGCCAAGGCGATCGCCCTCGGCGCCGGCAAGCCGCTCATCGCCGTCAACCACCTGGAGGGCCACGCGCTGACCGCGAGGCTGCTCGAGCCCGTGGAATTCCCCTACCTCCTGCTCCTGATCTCCGGCGGCCACACCCAGTTCCAGATCGTCGAGGGGGTGGGGCGCTACCACCGCCTCGGCACCACCATCGACGATGCGCTGGGCGAGGCCTTCGACAAGGTGGCGAAGCTTTTGGGGCTCGGTTACCCCGGAGGCCCCGCGGTCGAGGCCTATGCCCGGCGGGGCGATGCCGCCCGCTTCGATTTCCCGAGGCCGCTCAAGGGCCGCAAGGACTGCGACTTTTCCTTCTCCGGCCTCAAGACGGCGGTGCGCGAAGTGGTGAACGGCCTTGGCTCGCTCACCGAACAGGACGTGGCCGACGTCGCCGCCAGTTTCGAGGCGGCGGTGGCGGACACCATGGCGGACCGGCTGCGCATGGCGGTGCACCTGTTCCGCGCGGCCCATCCCGGCGTGGTGAGCCCGGCGCTGATCGTGGCGGGCGGGGTTGCCGCCAACCAGCGGCTCAGGGCGGTGTTCGGGGAGGCGGCGGAGCGCCACGGCCTCCGCCTCATCGTGCCGCCGGCCAGGCTCTGCACCGACAATGCGGCAATGATCGCCTGGGCTGGCGCCGAGCGGCTGGCGCTG
>JADCDC010000193.1 GCA_020252385.1 Aestuariivirga sp. | reverse complement strand
TGATGGTCTTGCCATCTTCCGAGACCGTCCAGCTTTCGGCCAGTGCGGGTTCCACCTGGGTTGTGCCGGGTGTGAACTGGACGAGCCTGTTGTAGACAGGCCTCGCAGCATCGAAGCTGGTGCCTGTGGTGTTGATGGCCGGCGTGAAGTTCTCCGGCGAGCCTTCCGAGCAGTAGACCAGCGACTTGGCGTTGGCGGCCCCCGCCACCAGCATGCTCGAGGCGAGGAGAGCCGCGCCCAGCAGTTTCTTGAATTTCATGACATTCTCCCTGTCGATACAAACGGCCCCGAAGAGGGGCTTCGGCCACCTAAGCACGTTTCTGCCGCCGGGCAAAATCACATGCCGAGCGAGACATGTTTACCCCAAGCGCCATGGCTGGCATTCTGCGGCGGAAGGCATGGAGTGGGGCATGGCAGACTTGATGTCCAAGGAAGCGATTGCAGATTTCCGCCGGGACGGTGCATGCGTGCTGCGCGGCGTGTTCGGCGACTGGATCGAGACGTTGCAGGCGGGCGTCGCACGTAACCTCGCCGATCCCTCGGCCGACGTGAGGATATACCAGGGCAAGGAGGGCGCGGGACGCTTCGTCGGCGACTACTGCAACTGGGCGCGCATTCCCGAATACCGGGATTTCATCTTCAATTCGCAGGCCGCCCAGATCGGCCGCGAACTGATGGGCACGAAGACCGTGCGCCTGTTCCACGAGCATGTGCTGGTGAAGGAGCCGGGCGCCGACGTGCCCACGCCATGGCACCAGGACCAGCCCTATTACTGCGTCGACGGCAGCGACACGGTTTCCCTGTGGATCCCGCTCGACCCCGTCCCGCGCGAGCGCACGCTGGAATTCGTCGCGGGCTCGCACCGCTGGGGCAAGTACTTCCGCCCCGAACGTTTCAACAAGACGGCGCTGAACGAGAATGACGGGCTCGAGCCGGTTCCGGACATCGAGGGCCAGCGCGGCAGCTACACCATTCTCGGCTGGGCTCTGGAACCAGGCGATGCCGTGGCCTTCAACTACATGACGCTCCACGGCGCACCCGCCAACAAGAGCAAGGTCGAGCAGCGCCGCGCCTTCTCGCTGAGGCTCCTGGGCGATGACGTGCGCTTCGCCAGGCGCGAGGGCATCGTCACCTCGCCGCCATTCCGCGAGGTGCGCCTGCCGCATGGCGCGGTGATGGATGCGCTGGAGTTTCCGCTGCTCGCGGGTTAGCGCCGCTTCGCCACGTCCTCGGCCATCGAGCACAGGATCTCGAACATCATGGTGACGCCGGCGTGGGCGGTGATGCCCGAGGGGTCGAAGGGTGGGGACACCTCGACCACATCGGCGCCGACGATGTTGAGCCCGCGCAGCTCGCGCAGCATCTGTTGCGCCTGGAAGGTGGTGAAGCCGCCGATCTCCGGCGTGCCGGTGCCCGGCGCATAGACGGGGTCCAGCATGTCGATGTCGAAGCTCACATAGGTGGGGCCATCGCCCACGATCTTGCGGGCTTCCGCCATGATCGCCTTCGTCCCCTTCTCCATCGCCTCCTCGATGCGCACGAGGCGCACCCCCATCTTCTCGCCCCATTCGAAATCGTCGAGGTCATACATCGAGCCCCTGAGCCCGATCTGGATCGTGCGCTTCGGATCAAGCACGCCCTCCTCGATGGCGCGGCGGAATGGCGTGCCGTGGGTGTATTTGAAGCCGCCAAAGTAGCCGTCATAGAGATCCGTGTGGGCGTCGAAGTGGATCATGCCCACCGGCCGGTCCGCGCCAAGTGCCCGCAGCACAGGCAACGAGCACAGATGATCGCCACCGGCCGTAAGCGGACGGATGCCCTTGGCCACGAGCGCCCTGAAATAGGTCTCGACCCGCGTCAGCGCATCCTGGACGTCGGCTGGGTTCACCGGGCAGTCGCCGAGGTCGGCGACATTGGCGAGGTCATAGGGCACGATATGCATCGTCTGGTGCATCGACCGCACCATGGAGGACATGTCGCGCATCTGGCGCGGCCCGTGGCGCGGGCCCGGGCGGTTCGTCGTGCCGCCGTCCCAGGGAATGCCGACGAGGCCGATGTCGATGCCGTCGGCCTGTTCGAGCGGAACATGCGGCAGCCGCATGAAGGTGGCGATGCCGCCGAAACGCGGGGTCACGAGCCCGGAGAGGGGCTTGTTGAAAGGTGCCATGATCTGTCCTCAGGTCTTGATGATGAGCTTGCGCGGCGTGTTGCACAGGCATTCGACGCCGGTTTCGGTGATGAGAATGGTTTCGGAGAGTTCAAGCCCCCCGTCGTCGAGCCACAGCGCGGGCATGAAGTGCAGCGTCATGTTGGGCTGAAGCACCGTGGTGTCGCCGCGCCGGATCGACAGCGGGCGCTCGCCCCAGTCCGGCGGATAGGAGAGCCCGATCGAATAGCCCGCGCGCGAGTCCTTGCTGAAGCCACGCTTCTGCAACGTGCCGAAGAAGGCTTCCGCCACCTCGCCGCAGGTCGTGCCGGGCCGGCACATGGCAAGCCCCGCCTCGGTCGCCTCCAGCACTGCGCTTTCGGCATCGAGGAACTTCTGCGGCGGCTTGCCGAGGTATACGGTGCGCGACAGGGGCGCGTGGTAGCGCCGGTAGCAGCCGCCCAG
>JADCDC010000192.1 GCA_020252385.1 Aestuariivirga sp. | reverse complement strand
CCACTGCGGTGGCGCGATGAGAATGCGCGCTCCCGCCTGGCCGATGGTTCGGCTTCCGACGATCTCGACATTGTGGAAATAGGCATCGAGCAACGCGACCGAAAAGTAGCGGTCCCTGATCGGTGGCACTTCAAGCACGACGGGACCCTGAAGGTCGAGCCGCACATAGGACGCGCCATATAAGGTATCGACATTGGGAAGGGCGTTGTTCGTTTCTGGAGTCGATAGGGCGCGGGTCAGAACCCAGCCGCCGAAAGGCTCCTCGTCAGGCGAAAGATGCTGGCGCCCCTGTTTGAACTCCGTTGCCTGCCGGAAGTTCAGGAAGGCAGGAATGCCCCAGATGTATGCCTGGGTGGCTATAGAGCGGGAATAGTCGGCGCGCGAACTTGTTATCTCCCCGGCCGGCAGGTTGACGTCGAAGTCCTCAATGCGCGGAGAGCCGCTTTCCGCCGCCATTGCGGAACCGAGCGTCAGAATTGAAACCGCCGCTGCCGCGAACAGATAAGGGCGCCGCGCGATCGTCCTGTTCCTCATGTACCCTCCGGTCCAATCCCTGAATTTCGAGTATCGCGCATATCCAGACTCGATGGTACGATGTCACCGCCCAGATCGGGCGTTAACGTGACCCTGAACTCCGGTTCAGTCAGGCAGCAGGCGACATCAATGATCGATGAGGAACTTCTCAGGGACTTTGGCCGTATCTGGCCCAAGCATGTTGCCAGCCTTACGCAGTTTCTGATTGAGTGCCGCAAGCACTTCGACGGAGACGTCGATCTGTTCATTGTCCTTTGCGTGATCGGCGACCGTACCTTCTCGGAGCGCCATGTGCCGGAAGGGATGGACTTCAACATCTGGAATGCCACGCCGGTGGCGGATGTCCGCTCTGAGGAAATCAACATCCAGTCGATTTCCGATTTCAGCGGGATTCCACGCGAAACTGTACGCCGGAAACTGGCTGCGCTGGTTGAAAGAGAGTGGGTCATCCGGGATGAACGGGGCTTTATCACCGCAACCGACAAGGCCAAACATGACCTCGCGCCTCTTACCTCAAGCAGCCTCACCTATCTCGCGCGCATGAAGGCCGTATTGGGCGGCTCTTGACCGCCTGACCAAACGTTCACCCATTCCGGGCGGCGAGGGCGTAGCACCGGAGAACGGATTTTGCTCAAACGGTCCCTCAAGGGGATTTTCGGCAAAGTGACCAGATTCGTAGCAGCCTTGTTTCTCACATCGGCTTCCTCAGCAGTATCGGCGGATGCCAAAGATAAAACCGCACATGGCGTCGATCCAACGGAGAACATCCGGAAGGTCGAGATGTCGCAGGACCGCCTGAGAGATTGGCCACGTCTCTGAAGCCCGTTGCCTCAAAGGAAGAAATAGCCATGATCGAGAATTCCATGATTCGCCGCATGTTCGCCTCTGTGGCGGTTGTACTCGGCCTGCTGCTGACGCCTGCAATCATGCCCGTGCCAGCCAAAGCCGTGACCGTCAACATCAACATCGGGAGCAACCTTAACAGCGGGCGACGCATCAGCTGTGCGCAAGGTGAACGCCTGTTGCGCTATCGAGGCTTCCGCGACATTCGCCGCATTGACTGCCGGGGACGATACTTCGCCTATCGTGGCTGGCGCGGAGGCAGCCGTTTCGAGATCACGGTGCGCTCGAGCGACGGCCGCGTCGTCAACATGCGGCGCATCAGGCGATGATAATTCACATCGACCGCGACAGGCTGTTGCCCATACTCGCAACTACGGGCATGATTTCCATGCGAGGCCATTCTCCCGGAGTATCTTGGGGAGCTTCGTCAATAAACAGTGCGAAGGAAAGCCCATGACGTCGAAAACGCCTTCAA
Source organism: Aestuariivirga sp. (assembly GCA_020252385.1). Classification (GTDB taxonomy): domain Bacteria; phylum Pseudomonadota; class Alphaproteobacteria; order Rhizobiales; family Aestuariivirgaceae; genus Aestuariivirga. Next base: position 1,650 of record JADCDC010000192.1, on the reverse strand, counting down.
CCGAGCCGACTGCGCCTCTGCCGGTCAGCCATTCGCGCCGGCATCTGTTGCAAGCGCTGTTTTCCTTCGCTTTCGCTCCGGCGGTGTTGACTGTCATGAATTCGTCGCAGGCGGAGGCCGCATCCGGGCGCATCGAGTTGCGGCTGTTGAGAGCCGGATTCATTCTCGGCTTCGGCAGCGGCAGCGGCTCGCTCTACTACGGTGGCAAACGCTACCGGCTGAACCTGGGCGGGGTCAGCCTCGGCGCCACGATTGGCATAGCCTCCGTCGAGTTTGTGGGACGTGTCCGCAACCTGCGCCGCGCCAGTGACATCGAAGGCAGCTATACGGCAGTCAGCGCTGGCCTGGCGGCCGCCGGCGGTGGTTCTGTCGCGCGTTTGCGGAATTCGCGAGGCGTGGAACTCGAGGTCAGTGGCAAGCAGATCGGCTTCATGGCCTCGGTCGACCTCAGCGGCCTCCGGATCAGGATCGACCGTTAGGATCTGGAACTGTAGTTTCTGGCGCATATACTTTGAAGTTGTTTCAGGTCTTCTGAGGAGACTTGCGATCGCAGATTGGACGTTTGTCCTCAGCCCAACAAGGAGAGTTCCCGTGCTTTACGTAGATATCCCGTCGCGCCCCGAAATCGAGAAGCTTGCGTCGTCGCGGGCGGAACCTTCCGTCACGATCTATATCAAGACCACGCCGCTGACGCAGGAGATCGGTGCCAGCCGCATCGCACTCAAGAACCTCGGGCATCAGGCGCTGGAAGAGCTCAAGGCCGCGGGCATCGACAAGCGCCGGCTCTGGCCGATCGAGGAAGCGATCAACGATGTGGTCGACGACGATGCCTTCTGGGCGACGCAGGCCAATAGCCTGGCGCTCTTCGCGACGCCCGATGGCCTTCTGACCTATCGGCTCGCCAACCACATTCCCGATCAGGTGCATGTGTCGGACCGCTTCCACATCCAGCCGCTGCTGCGGGCAGTAACCTTCCCGCACAGCGCCTTCATTCTCGTTCTGGGCGAAAATGGCGTGAAGCTCTATCAGCTCGATGCAGACAGCGAGCCAGCGCCGGTGCGTGTGCCGGACCTGCCGAAGGACGCCGCCGACGCGCTGGGCAAGACCACGCTGAACGACCGTTCGCCCTCAGGTCGCATTCATGGCTCGGAAGGCCAGAACTTCCGGCTCCGGCAATATGCCCGCATCGTCGATCAGGCGCTGCGCCATGTGCTGACGGGCCGCGACCGGCCACTTATCATCGCCGCCACCGATCCGCTGGCCTCCATGTTCCGCCAGGCCAACACCTATCCGCATCTGGCGCCCGGCGAGATCAAGGGCAATGCCGAGCGCATGAGCATGAGTGAACTTGCCACTGGCGCGCGGTGGGTGCTCGACGATCTCTATGCCGCGCAGGTGGCTGAGATGAAAGCGCTCTATGCGAAGCGCGAGGCCGAAGGACGCGCCACCGCCGACGTCGCACAGGCGGCGCGCGCCGCCACCTTCGGCGCCATCGACACGCTGCTCTTCGACATGGATGCCAGTGAGGCCGGCACCATCAGCGAGGAAGATGGGAGCGTCACGTTCGGAAAGCCCGGCCCTGGCACCTATGGCATCGTCGACGAGATTGCCGGCCGCGCCTTGGCCACGGGCGCCAAGGTCATGGCTGTG
>JADCDC010000191.1 GCA_020252385.1 Aestuariivirga sp. | reverse complement strand
GCATGAACTCTCGGTCAATGCCGGCAAGTATGGCGCGCTGTCGAACGGGTCCGGGCAGGTGCGGATCGCGTGGGAGGTGGCGGACGCGCCGGACGGCAAGGTGTTTCGCCTGGCCTGGCGCGAAAGCGGCGGACCGTCTGTCTCAGAACCTGATCACTCGGGGCTTGGCCGCCTCGTGCTGACGCGGCTTGCCGAACAGTCGCTGGGAGCCGAGGTCACCCTCGACTTCGCGCCCGCCGGCCTGTCCTGGACGCTTCAGGCGCCTCTGGCGCAGGTCGCCGAGACGGGCCTTTCCGCGCAGCCCTGACAGTTCCTCAGGCGGCGGCGAGGCCGTGGGCCGCGAGCCACAGGGCGAGAACACCCAGCCAGCCGGCGCACGCGCGCCGCGCCAGCGGCTTGAGGGACGTGCCCCCGGCAATGAGGCTGCCGAGCCCGGCCCAGAACGCCGATACGGCCATCAGCAGGGCAAGGAAGCTGGCCGCTGCCCAGCCGAGGCTTGCCTGCGATGGCAGGAGGACAAGGCCGATCACCAGCCCCTTTGGATTGGTCAGCGTGGTGATGAAGAGCTTGAGCGCGCCGTTCTGCTGCGGCCCCATCGCGTCGGCCGGAAGCCGCCACAGCCTGACGGCAAGATAGGCGACCCAAATGGCGGCGATGAGGGTGAGGCCCGTGCGGAGCGGACCGTGGTCCGCAAGATAGTGACTGCCGACCACGGCCAGCGGCACGGTCACCAACCCATAGGCCGCCGCTTCGAAGGGAACCAGCCGCAGCGCGCCGAGGAAGCCGCGTTCGGCGCCCGCCAGTGCAATGAGCGTGTTGGTGGGCCCCGGCGTCAGCAGGAGGAGGGCGAGGGCGAGGGCGAATTCGACAGGGCTCATGCAAGTTCCGATAGAGGGGCCGCGGGTGCCGGACCTTGACCTGCCTCAATCGCTCGCCGCAACCCGCGGCTCGGCGGACCGGGCGGCGGCGGGAGACAGCGCCTCTGCCATCAGGAAGATCGCCGGCAGCGCCAGCGCCCAGGCAACGCCGATGGCGAACAGCGCACCCCCCGCGCCCGGGTCCGGCAGGGTGGCGGCGCCGAGCTTCACCCCTGCCCAATAGGTGAGGGGGCCGGAGACGAGGCCCAGCACCGCCTGCAGAAACCACCGCCCCTTGAGCCAGGCGAGGCATGCGTTGGGCAAAGTCCCGAAACCGAACCACAGGGCGGCGATCCAGACGGGCGGCAGGACCTGCCCTTCCGTCATCCCCGTATAGCGGATCAGCCCGGCACCGAGGAAGCCCGTCTCGAGCAGGATGCCGAACAGGGTGACGGCCAAAATGAGACCAACTTCCGAGCGTAACCTGTTCCGGTTGATGGCGAGGTGGATCGCCACCACGGCGACGACGGGGAGCGACAGGAGAAGGCCCCGGCCGGCAGCGCCGCCGGTGACGGCGGCCAGCCAGGCCGCCTCGAACGCCAGGAAGTTGAACAGGGCAAGAACGATGCGCATCAGGTCCGGAAGGGCTGGGGTTGCGTAGGACGCTGCATGACACGGGAGACGAGACGATGACAGCAATTGCGAACATTACGAAAGGCCGGCGGATGCGGTTTGCTTCGGCAGGCCTGGCGCTGCTCGCTGTCCTTGCGGCAACGCCGGCGGAGCCGGCGCTGGCGTCTGGCGAGGCGCTGAAGGGGGAGGCGCTCAGGTCCTTCATCAGCGGCAAGCGGGTTTTCCTGGCCGTTCCGCTCGGCGGCGAACTGCCGCTCAACTACCGCAGCAACGGCCGCGTCGACGGCACGGGCGAGGCGGTGGGCCTGGGGCGCTACATGAAGCCCAAGGACAGCGGCCGCTGGTGGGTGTCCGGCAACCGCCTGTGCCAGAAGTGGCAGGAATGGTATGACGGCAAGACCTTCTGCTTCACTGTCACCAAGCTCTCCGACAACCGCATCCGCTGGGTGCGCGATGATGGCCGGAGCGGTGTCGCCCGGGTGCGCTGAGACTTAAGCCACGCCCCGGAGCCGCGCCGCCACGAGCGGTGCCAGCAACATGACCAGGGCGCTGTAGGGGATCGTTCCCGTTGCGGGGTTGAGGGCGGCGAGGATGCCGTCCTGCCCCATGCCACGGGCGAGGCCCACAGCCACCTCGAAGACCGCCGTGAGCACGGCCCAGATCAAGCCCAGCACGAGGAGGGCCTTCGTACTGCGGAGCCCAGTCCAGCGGATGGCGAGATAGCTCACCAGCAGGACGAGGAGGAGGCCCACCGGCCAGCCCATGCGGGAGGAGGCCTCCTCGCCCAGCCGTGGCGCCAGCACCAGGCCGCGCAGCACGCCGTGGACGCTCTCCACCACCATGATGAGCAGCCAGACCAGCAATCCCCGCGCCAACCCCAGCACCATGCCGCCTTCGCCTGTTGATTTCGCCTCGCCTCGTGCAGCATAAGCCCAACAGCACAGGAAGGGGACAGGATGTTCGACGATCTCAAGGGCAAGACAGTCGTGGTGACGGGCGGCGTCACCGGCATTGGCGGGGCCGCCTCGCTGGCCTTCGCCGCGGCGGGGGCGAAGGTCATGGCGCAGTATCTGGGCGGCGGACCGGAGCGGGAGACGATCGAGAAGGCGGGCATCGCCACGCTGAAGCTCGATCTCACCGAGGACGGAGCGCCCGAGAAGCTGATCGCCGCCGCCGCCGAAAAGTTCGGCCGCATCGACGTGCTCGTCAACAATGCGGGAAGCCTGGTGGCGCGCATTCCGGTGACCGACGTCGACGATCCCTTCATCGACAAGGTGTTCGACCTCAACTGCCGCCAGCTCATCCATTGCTGCCGGCTTGCCGCGCGGCTG
>JADCDC010000190.1 GCA_020252385.1 Aestuariivirga sp. | reverse complement strand
GGGCCGCTGATCATCCTCTGTCTCAGCGTCTTCGTCGGCTTCATCATCGTTTCCCTCATGGGAGCCGTCATCAGCATCAATGATCTTGCCATCTGACAGCATCCGGAAACGGCATTCACCCATGAACCGCCACAGCATCTCGAGACCCACTCCTCTCACCGCGAGCACGCGCCGGGGGCGCGAGGCAGGCTTCACCCTGGTCGAGCTTCTCGTCGTGCTGGTGATCCTCGTGCTGCTCGCCTCGATCATCGGACCGCGCGTCATCGGCTATCTCGGGAGTTCGCGCAGCAAGACGGCGGACGTGCAGATCGAAAGCATGGTCACCGCCGTCGAGCTGTTCCGCATCGACGTCGGCCGCTACCCGACAGCGGCCGAGGGGCTCGAGGCGCTGGTGAAGCCGGTGGGCAACATGCCGGGCTGGAACGGTCCCTATCTCGCGAAGCCAGAACTGCCGCCTGATCCCTGGGGACGTCCCTATGTCTACGAGACGGGCGAAGCGGGCTTCCGCATCAAGAGCTATGGCGGCGACGGCAAGGAAGGCGGAACGGGTGAGGATGCCGACATCTCGAACTGATGGCGAGGCAGGCTTCACCCTGCTGGAACTGCTGTCGGTCCTCGTCATCCTGGTTCTCGCCGCCGCGGCGGTGCTCCGCGCCGGCGGTGGCAGCGCGGAGACGGCGGAGGTCAGGTCCTTCCTCATCCGCGCGGAAGCCATGATGCGCCAGGCGCGCACCACCGCGGTCGAAACCTCATCCGTGCAGGACGTGGTGATCGACACGCGCTTACGGCGTCTCGTCCATGAAGGCGGCGGCCTCGCCATCGAGGTGCCTGCGGGCGTCGCCTTGGATGGCGTGGTCGCCCGCGTCCCGGAAAAGGCGAACGGCGCCCAGGTCGTGCGCTTCTTCCCGGATGGCGGATCGACCGGCGCGACCCTGCCGTTCCGCTTCCGCGGCGACGTTTATGTGCTGCGCGTCAACTGGCTGACGGGGCATGCCGATGTGCGCCGCGGCTGAGCCGTCACGGCAGGCGGGGTTCTCCCTCGTCGAGGTGCTGTGCGCCCTGGCGATTGCCGCGGCGGCGATCGCCGTTCTCTCCAGTGCGTCGACGGCGGCCCTCAGGAGTGCGCGCGCGCTGGACATGCATCTGGGCGCCCGCATCGTCCTCCAGTCCATCCTCACGGACGAGCTGGCAGCGGCCACCACCCAGCCCGACGTGCGCGAGGGCGAAAGCGGTCCCTATCGCTGGCGGCTCGACATCGCACCCACGCGGGACGGCACGGACGCCGCGCTCCCGCCGCCCTTCCGCATGTACCGCCTCTCCGCCTCCGTCGGCTGGGGCGGGGGCGGCTCGGTCTCTGCCAGCGTGCTGAAGCTCGTCCGATGATCAGGGTTGCGCCATGTCCGGCGGGTTCAGGCGAGTCAGACGCGGGCTTCACGCTGATCGAGGTGCTGGCGGCGCTTGCGCTCTCCTCGCTGATCCTCGTCTCGCTCAACCTCGCCATGACCACCACCAGGCAAGGCGTGGAGCAGACGCGCCAGTCCATGGGAAGCCAGGCCGCGATCTCGGCTGCTGCTCATGTCGTGGCCCGGGACGTCGCCCGCATCGCGAGGGTCCTGCGCGAGGGCGATGCGGGCTACCTGTTCGAGGGAAGTGCCCGCCAGATGATCTACCCGCTCGCGGAGCGTCAGGCCGCGGGCGCGGGCAATTTCTTTCTTGTGCGGCTCAGCGTTCAGGACGCGGGCGGCCTCGCGCGGCTGGTGCGCGAGCGTGCGCCCTTTCCGCCGGGCGAACCGCCCGGTCCCGCCGCCTCCTGGGGCGATGCCGTCGTTCTTCTCGAGGGCCCGTTCGACATCAGCTTCGCCTATCGCGCCCAGCGCACGGGCGAGCGGCGCTGGAGCGAGACGTGGCCGGGAACGGCGGGCATGCCGGAGCAGGTGCGCCTCACGCTCGAGGATCGCCAAACCGGCCGGCTCCGCATCCCGGTGCTCGTCCAGTCGCTCGACATCGACGCCGAGATCCAGTGCGCCGCCGACCCATCGGCCTGCGAGGCGCCGGGGAACGGATCGCCATGACGCAGCAGAAAGACCGCGGCATCGTGCTCGTGGCCGTGCTGTTCGCGATAGCGATCATGACGGTGCTGGTCGTGGCGGTCACCACGCTCGCACGCTCCGGCATCGCCAGCCAGAACCTCGAGGCGCGGCGGCTTTCGACTGAGCTTGCCCTGCGCTCCGGCCTTGAGGCCGGCAAGGCGGGGATCGTCGCGATGCAGGCGCCGGAGCGCATCTTCCTCGATGCCACGCCGATCATGCTGGGGTTGGGGGGTGCCTTGAGCGCCGAAATCCGGATACGCGATGCCGCGGGCCTTGCCGATCTCAACCGGACGGAACTGCCGCTCCTCGAAGCGATCCTCAACGACAGCCTCACTGCCGCAGAGGCCTCGCGCATCATGGCCGAGGTGGCATCCTGGCGCTCGGCGGCCGCGGAGAAGGCAAAGGCCGGGACGCCGCCTCCGCCGGCAAGCCCCCAAGGTGAGGCTCCGGCAGCGCCGCCGGCACCCGTGATCTTCGTGGCACTCGACCAGCTCCTTGCGATGGCGGCACCCGCCGCGGCCCCGGCGCTTGCCGCGCGCCTCACCCTGTTCAATCCGGAGGGACTGATCAATCCGCTCGCAGCACCCGAGGAGGTGCTGAGCGCCGTACCGGGCATCACGCCGGCCGATCTCGCCGACGTCGAGGCGGCCCGCAGGGCGCGCGCCCCGGGCGGGGGCCAGCGCCTTGGCCTGCTGGTCGAACGCCTGAAGCCGTTTCTGACACTCAAGGAGCCATCGGTGTTCGTGATCGAGGTCAAGCTGCGCGAAGGCCCGGGCGTCATCGCCAACAGCAGCATGTCGGCCGTGGTCCAACTCACGAAGAACGGGCCCATGGCCTTTCGGACACTCTGGGTCTCGCGCCCGTGATGAAGGGAGACTGATGATGGAGGCGCACCGCAAGAGGCCGCAGGCGCTGTGGCGGGACACCGTGGACGCGGTCCGTGCCCTGGTGAGTGAGATCGCCGCGGCGAATGTCCTCGCCAGGCGGCACCGCATGTCGTTCCTGATCGGGCCAACCTCCGTCGAGGTCCTGAAGCAGGATGGCGGTCAGGCGGAACCCGCGATGACCGCGCCTGGCCGCCCGCAGGAGGCCGTGAAGGCCGTGGCCGAACGCCTCGGCGCCGCCCTGGGGCAGGAGTGCGCCATCGCCTTCGGCCGGGATCTTGCGGTGGTGAGCCGGCTGATCCTGCCTTCCGAAACACCTGACATCCTCGATGCCATCGTCCGCAACAAGGTCGAGAGCATTGCGCCCTGGCCGCTGGCGCAATCGCTCTACGGGCTCAGGACTGCGCCGGTGCCGGGCGATCCCCTGCATGTGGCGGTCGATGTCGGCGTGGTGAGCCGCGCACTGTTCGAGGACATCGCGCGCGCGCTTTCGCACGCCGGCGCCACGGTGACGTCCGTCTCGCTGCGGCTTGGCGAGGGGGAGAGCCTCGCGATCAGCGCAGGCTGGACGCAGGAGAATTCCGATGCGTTGCGCCGCGCCACCAGGCTGGCCTCTGGCTTCGCGGGTCTCGCCGCACTCGTGGCGGGCTTCGGACTGTTTCTTGTCTGGCAATCTTCCGCAAGGCTCGCGGCGGACAGCGAGGAGGTGAGCGCCCTGATGGCGGCGGTGCAGCCCGGCCGCGCCGGTCCCGCCGCCACACGGCTCGAGGCCGCCAACCAGCTGCATGAGCGCCGGCGCGAACGCCCGCCCGCCGCCGCGGTGCTGGACGAACTCTCCGCCCTGCTGCCGGCAAATGTCTGGCTCACCAGCCTGTCGCTCGATGATCTGCGGCTTGAGCTCAAGGGCCGGGGCAACGACATTCCCCCCTTGATCGAGATCCTCGAGCAGTCGGGCGCGTTCCGGAACGTGAACTTCACCTCCGCCACCCAACTCGATGCGGATCAGGCGTCCGAGGCCTTCTCGATCGGCGCGACGCTCCAGCCCGCGGGGCAGGAGGGCGGGCCATGACCTGGCTAGCGCCTGACCTCGCAGGTTCCGTAATCGACGGCGGCAACACCGCCCGCGGTGATCTGCGAGGTGGTGATGGCACCCGTCACCCGGTTCACGAACACCGAGCGCGCGGCGAACTCCGGTCCCTCGAGCGTGATGCCAATCAGCGCATTGTCGCGGATCTCGAACTGCATCGCGCTGTCGGCGCAGCCCGTGTCGTTGAAGCGGTTGGGGCACAGCCTGAACGAGCTTGCGCCAAGGTCGAGCACGATGCGCTGCGTCTTCGGGCGGTTGTTGCATCCCGTGTTGAAGCAGAGGTTCCCGCGGCTGATCAGGCAGGTCAGTTCCTCTGCATGCGCTGGCGCGGGGTAGGCGATGCAGGACAGGCCGAGGAGGGCCGCAATGAACAATGAACGGAAGGTGGAGGACCTCATGAAGTGCAGCATAGCCGCGGGCTTGCGGCTTGTCGATTGGCGCGCCCTCAGGGTGCGGCAATGAGCGCGCCGCTCTCCCTGCTGCGCCTGCCGCGCCTCTCGCCGCTCGCCCGCCGCGGCGGCCTGATCGTCATCCTGGGCGCGCTCGGGCTCTCGCTCCTCGCGGCACTGCCCTATGCCTGGCACGCGTCGCTCAGCGATCAGGCATCGGCGCGGCGTGCGGAACTCGCCCTTCTGAAGGAGAAGGTCCGGGCGCGTGCCGAGGCGCGGGGCCCCGCGCTTGGGGCTGATGATCCGGTCGAGACCATGTTCCTGCCGGGCACCACGCCGGGCACCACGCTCGCCGCCTTCCAGAGCCTCGTCAGCGAGGCCGCCGCTGCCAGCGGGCTCAGCGTCCTGCGCCTGCAGCCGCTCCCCACGGACGAGGTCGAGGGACTGTCCCCCTATCGCCTCGCCGTCGATGCCGCCGGCGGCCTCGCCGAGGTGCAGTCGTTCCTCGTCGACGTCGAGGCCATGCTGCCGATCGTGATCGTCACCGGCTTCGACATCCAGCCCCACTCGGCGGAGGCGCCCGCCGGACAGCAGCCCTATCCATCGGAGGAGCTGGCGATATCGCTGCGGCTCGAAGCCTATGCCTGGAGGACTGCACCATGAACCGCCGCCTCATCCTCCTCGCGTCGGTGGCACTGCTCCTCGGCCTCGTCCTGCTGCTGGACCGGAGCGGGTCTCCCGAGCCGCCCGGGCCTGAGCCTGTCGCCGCCTTAGACCAGGCTCCGCCTGC
>JADCDC010000019.1 GCA_020252385.1 Aestuariivirga sp. | reverse complement strand
CCACCTCTTCCACCAGTGGCTGCGGAAGGAGATGGGAGAGGGCTGAGAAGGCCCGGCGAGTCTTGACCCCATGTATCACGACATGATACACACATAAATGATCGTCGGAACGAAAGGAAAGCTTGCGGCAGATGCCGCGAGGGATCGGTTCGGCAAGGGCTTTCCGGCAGACCTGGTGAGGCGGACCAGGGCAATGCTGTCAGCTCTTGATGCAGCCGTCACCGTAGAGGACTTGAGGTTCCCGCCAGGCAATCATCTGGAGGAATTGAAGGGCAACCGCGCTGGACAGTATTCCGTTCGTATCAACGATCAGTGGCGCATCTGTTTCAGATGGACAGAACAGGGCCCGACCGACGTCGAGATCGTCGACTACCATTGAGGAAGCCAATCATGTCGTTGCTCGTCAATCCGTCCCACCCCGGTGAAGTGCTGCAGGAACTATACCTCGTTCCACTCGGATTGAGCTCGCTGGCCCTTGCCCGACGCATTCACGTTCCACGGACACGGATCGAGCGCCTCGTGAAGGGTGAGACCGCAGTGTCGGCTGACACGGCCATGCGGCTCGCCAAGGTCTTCGGTACCACGCCTGAATACTGGATGAACCTGCAGCGCGCCTGGGACCTCGCGCGGGTGCGGGAGACGATCGACGTTTCAGGCATCAAGCCGATTGCAGCATGAGCTTCACGCGGGACGTCAGCTCACGTTGTCCGGCAGCACTTCCTTGCGCTTCGCCATGAAGGCCTGCAGGGCCTCGTCGATGCCGGGGTCGAGCGGCGGCGCCTCATAGTCGCGGAGCATCTGCTTCCAGCGCTCGTTGGCGCGCTGGACGATGTCCTTCTCGCCGTCGTCGCGCCACTGCTCGAAGGAATTGTTGTCGGCAAGGCCGGAGCGCCAGAAGGCGGTTTCGAAATTGGCCTGGGTGTGGGCGCAGCCGAGGTAATGCGAGCCCGGGCCCACTTCGCGGATGGCGTCCATCGCCTGGCCGTTCTCGGAGAAGTCCACGCCCTCGGCGAACTTCTGGTACATGGAGAGCTGGTCGGCATCCATGATCAGCTTCTCGTAGCCGGATGCGAGGCCGCCCTCGAGCCAGCCCGCGGCATGGAGGCAGAAGTTGACGCCCGAGAGCAGCGTCGACCACATGGTGTTGGCGCTTTCGTAGGCGGCCTGCGCATCCGGGATCTTGGAGCCGCAGAGGCTACCGCCGGAGCGGAAGGGAACCCCCATGCGGCGGGCGAGCTGGGCCGCGCCGAAGGTCACCATCGCGGGCTCCGGCGAGCCGAAGGTGGGCGCACCAGACTGCATCGACATGGACGCCGCGAAGGTGCCGAACACCACGGGGGCACCCGGCCGGCAGAGCTGGGTGAAGGCGATGCCGACGGAGGCTTCGGCGAGGATCTGGGTGAGCGTGCCGACGGTGGTGACGGGCGACATGGCGCCCGCCACGATGAAGGGCGAGATCACGGTCGCCTGGTTGGCGCGCGCCAGCACCTTGAGGGCTCCCAGCATCACGCCATCCCACACCATGGGCGAATTGGCGTTGATGAGCGAGGTCATCACGCAGTTCTGGTCCACGAACTCCTTGCCGAAGACCAGCTCCGCCATGGCGACCGAGTCGGCGGAGCGTTCGCCGGCGGTAACCGAGGCCATGAAGGGTTTGTCGGAATACTTGATGTGGGTGTAGATCATGTCCAGGTGGCGCTTGGCCACCGGAACGTCCACAGGCTCGCACAGCGTGCCGCCCGCATGATGCAGGCTCGGCAGCATGTAGACGAGCTTGGCGAAGTTGCGGAAGTCCTCGATCGTGGCATAGCGGCGCCCCTCGTCGAGGTTGCGGATGAAGGGCGGGCCGTAGACCGGCGCGAAGACCATGTTGTTGCCGCCGATCGTGACGCTGTTGGCGGGGTTGCGCGCATGCTGCACATATTCGCGGGGCGCCGTCCTGATGAGGGAGCGCACCAGTCCCTTGGGGAAGCGCAGGCGGAAGCGCTTGGAGTCGGTCGCCGAAGGCTTGACGTCGGCCCCGGCCTCCCTCCACATGCTGACGGCTTCCTCGTCCTCGTAGATGTCGAGGCCGATCTCCTGCAGCACGGTTTCGGCATTGTGCTCGATCAGTTCGAGCTGCTCCTCGCTGAAGGGCTCATAGGGCTTCACGGCGCGGCGGATGAAGCCCGCCTGCCTCACGGCGGTGGAGGTGCGGGCGGCGCGGCGGGCATCAGCACCGCCACGCGCACGGCGGCCGGAGGAGGGGGTGGAGGCAGGCTGAACGTCGGTCATGGAAGCGGCCTGTTGAGAAGTTTTCACGTGAGGTGTGATTTACGCGCTTGGGAGCCCCCCGGCGTGAAGGGAAACGTCAGGGCAAGGCCCGGAAACGACGCCCCATCCCGCCGCCTGTCACTGGCGCAGGCCGAAAGGCTGTTCTAGCCTTGCCGCCATATCCGGGCGACGGCGGCTGGCCGTGTTCCCGGCAAAACGGGTGGCGCGTGAGACTGCTGAGATTGCTGTGGCAGAGACTGTTGGTGGTGGCCCTGGGCGTTTTCAGCGTCTGGTTCATCGTCGACGTTGTCTTCCGGTTCACCGACAACCGCATGAACTGGATCCTTGCGCTTGGCGTGACCTATGCACTCGCGGCCTATGTGATCCTTCCCAGGGTGATCCGCTTCGGTCTTGCCCTGATGCGGCAGGGGCGTGTTCCCGCCTACACCACGACGGGCGACGGGCTGGCGGGTGACCCCGTCAACCTCGCGCTCTTCGGCACCCTGGACCAGCTGCGGGCCGCCTTCGCGGAGCTTGGATGGCAGGAGGCCGACCCGCTTGGCGTCTCAAGCTCATGGCGCATGGCGCGGGCCTTTCTGTTCAGCCAGCCCTATCCCACGGCCCCGTTCAGCACGCTCTATCTCTTCGGGCGCGGGCAGGACATCGGCTTCCAGAAGGCAATCGGCGACAGTCCGCGCAAGCGCCATCACGTACGGTTCTGGGGACTGGATCTCCATCAGGCAGAGGAAACCGCCGGATCGGCGCGCCTCTGGCAAAGCAGGGGCCAGCCCGCAGCCGGCGAACGGGCAATCTGGATCGGCGCTGCGACGCGGGATACGGGATTCGCCCTCACGCGCTGGTCTTTCCAGATCACCCATGCAACTGACTCGGACGCCAATGCGGAGCGCGATCTTGTGATCGCCGACCTGCAATCCCGCCAGCTGATCGGGGAGGTGAAACCCTATGACGAGCGCGGGGATCTTCCGGCGAAGCGCGTCAATCACTATGTGTTTGACGGTGACGTGAGCGTGGCTGAATTGAGCGCCCGGCGGTAGCCCATCAGAAGCTGACCTTCAGGCTTTCGAGCCCATGAAAATGGTAGGCGTTGCGGTAGCGTGGCTGTTCCGCAAGGGCGAGCTTTGGCAGTCTTTGGAACAGCAGCGGCAGGGCGATTTCCATTTCGAGACGCGCCAGCGGAGCGCCGATACAGAAATGGATGCCTGCGCCGAAGCTCACCTGCGGATTGGGGTCGCGCTCCGGAATGAAACGGTCGGGCTCCGGAAAGCGCGCCGGATCGCGGTTGGCGGCCCCCAGCATGAGGCCGACGGTCTCGCCCTTCCTCAGCCTGATCCCTGCATATTCAAGGTCTTCCAGCGCATAGCGGGTAAACAGGTGGAGCGGCGCGTCGTAACGCAATGTCTCCTCGACATGGCCTTGGCCGATGCCATGGCGGATATTCTGCTCGAGCAGGCACTTGATGGCATTTCCGATGGCGTGGACGGTCGCCTCGTGCCCGGCGTTGAGCAGCAGGATCGCGGTGGTGACGAGTTCGTCCTCGGTGAGCTTCGATCCCTGTTCCTCCGCCCGGATCAGTTCCGAGAGGAGATCGTCCTTCGGTTCCTTTCTCCGCCTGCCCACGTAATCCCGCATGAAGGCCGAGAATTCCACCGTCGCCCGCACGGCCTTGTCCTCGATCGCGCGATCCCGGCGCGCCTGGTACATCGCAACCATGTCGTGCGACCAGGCGAGAAGCTGTTGTGCCATGTCGGTCGGCACGCCGAGGAGATCGCAGATGACGATCACCGGAATGGGTGTGGCGAAGGACACGAGCAGATCGGCCTCGCCTTCGCCCTCGATGCGGTCGATCAGGCCATTGGCGAGGCTGGTGATCGCAGGGCGGAGCCGCTCCACCTGGCGCGACAGGAAGGAGCGGTTGATGAGGCTCCTGAGCCGTGTGTGGACCGGCGGCTCGAGCTCCAGAAGCGAGTGCCGCTCGAAGTCGTAGAAGGGCCTGAGATGTTGAGGCGTGTCCGGCCAGCCGAGTTCCTCGCGGCTCGCCACATGCAGGATCTGGCGCCCGAAGCGCCGGTCCCGCAGCAGCGCATTCACATCCTCGTGCCGGGCGAAGCACCAGTAGCCATATTGCTCCCACGTGAAGACCGGAACGTCCGCGCGGATCGCGTGGTAGAAAGGGTAGGGGTCGTTGTAGAAGTCCGGCTCCACCGGATCGAGGATGACGGAACGTCGAGCTTTATCAATGCGCATGGCTGCCATCTTCCCGCGAAGTCGCCTCCGTCCGCAAGTCCGGCTATAGGAGCCGGATCATGCGCGACAAGCCCCGGGTTTCCGTAGAGTTCATCCTCCTCGTGGCGTTGCTCAACGCCATGGTGGCGATGTCGATCGACACCATGCTCCCGGCGGTCGGCACGATTGCACAGGAGCTGGGCGCGGCGGACCCGAACAGCCGGCAGTTCATCATCACCGTGTTCTTTACGGGCATGACGCTCGGCACGCTGATCTATGGCCCGTGGTCGGATTCGATTGGCCGGAAACCTGCGATTGG
>JADCDC010000189.1 GCA_020252385.1 Aestuariivirga sp. | reverse complement strand
GAAGGCGGGCGTGCGCTATTACGATACCGCGCCCCTCTACGGGCTGGGCCTGTCGGAAACCCGGCTCAACAGGTTCCTGTTCGGCAAGAAGCGCAAGGACTATGTGCTGTCCACCAAGGTGGGCCGCCTCCTCGACGTGTGCCCACCGGCGGAACGCACCGGGATCGGCAAGTTCTTCGACACACCGTCCCGCAAGGAGCGCTTCGACTATACGCATGACGGCTTCATGCGCTCGATCGAGTTCTCGCTCGAAAGGCTGGGTGTCGACTCGATCGACATCGTCCTCGTCCATGACTGCGACGTGTTCACCCACAAGTCGGAGGCGGCGCGCGATCAGCATGTGAAGACGCTGATGTCGAGCGGCTACAAGGCCCTCGTCAAGCTGCGCGAGCAGAAGGTGATCAAGGCCTTCGGCGCGGGCGTCAACGAGTGGCAGGTGTGCGAGACGCTGCTCAAGGCCGGCGACTTCGACCTGTTCCTGCTGGCCGGGCGCTACACGCTGCTGGAGCAGGAAGCGCTCACCTCCTTCCTGCCGCTGTGCGAGGAGCGCGGCGTGGGCATCGTGCTCGGCGGCCCCTACAACTCCGGCATTCTCGCCACCGGGCCCAAGCCCGGCGCGTGGTATAACTACGACCCCGCTCCCAAGCACATTCTCGAGCGTGTGGCGAAGATCGAGGCGGTGTGCAAGCGGCACAAGGTGAAGCTGGCGGAGGCCGCCCTGCGCTTCCCCCTGCACCACCCCCAGGTCGTCAGCGTGATCCCCGGCGGCGCCAATGCGAAGGAGGTGGCGCTCAACGCCAAGACCATGGCGGCGAAGCTGCCGAAGGCCCTGTGGAAGGACCTGAAGGCCGAGGGCCTGCTGCGCCAAGACGCCCCGGTGCCCAAGTGAAGACCGCCATTCTGGGCTCGGGGCTCATAGGCCGGTCATGGGCCATGGTCTTCGCGCGCGGCGGACATGACGTGCTGCTGTGGGACCAGGACGAGGCCCAGGTCAGGAAGGCGCTGGACCACATCGCCACGACGCTGCCGCTGATGGCGGCCGAGGGCCTGATCGAGAATCCGGGTGCCGTGACGGCCCGCATCAGGGGTGCGCCAAGTCTCGCCGCAGCCCTCGATGGCGTGGGCTTCGTGCAGGAAAACATCGTCGAGCGCGCGGAACCGAAGCAGCGTCTCTTCGCCGAGGTCGAAGGCCTGGCGCCGCGCGGGGCCATCCTGTCGAGCTCGACCTCCGCCATCATGCCCTCGATCATCTTCGGCGGGCTCGCATCGCGCGAGCGCTGCCTCGTCTCGCATCCGCTGAACCCGCCGCATCTTGCACCCATCGTCGAACTCTGCGGTGCCGACTTCACCGCAGCCGACGTGATCGAAAGGGCACGTGTCTTCATGGCGGGCTGCGCCATGTCGCCCATCACCGTGAAGCGCGAGATCGAAGGCTTCATCCTGAACCGCCTGCAGCTCGCCGTGCTGAACGAGGCGTTCCGGCTCATCGCGGAGGGCTATGTCTCGGCCGAGGACCTCGACAAGACGGTGAAGGACGGGCTCGCCCTGCGCTGGAGCTTCATGGGCCCGATCGAGACCATCGACCTCAATGCGCCGGCGGGTGTGGCCGACTACCTGATGCGCTACGGTCCGACGATCCGCCGGGTTGGCGAGTCCCAGTCCGCGGCAGCGCCCTGGCCCGACACGATCGCGCAGACGCTCGACACCGAGATGCGTGCCGCCGTGCCGGCCGGGAAACTGCCTGCTGCCACGGAGTGGCGGGACAAGCGCCTCATGGCGCTTGCCGCGCACAAGCGCGAGCAGGAGAAGAAGACGGGGCGCTGATCAGGCACCACCGACCAGCGCCACGATGGCATCGGGTGCCCGCCAGTGCGGCAGGTGCCCGGCACCCGGCAGGATGCGGCTTCTCACGTTGAAGGGCAGGTTTAGGGCGTGCTGGGCGGGGATCACCGCATCATCGCGCATGAACACCGCCTCGACCGGGATGGTGGCCCTGGCCAGCGCCGCCACCATGGAGTGCTTCTGCCGGCCGCCCTCGGCCACGTCGCTGACGATGGCACGGAGCTGGGCACCATGGACCGACAAGGCATCGGCCAGTGCGGCCTCAGCCTCCGCCGGAACAGTCTCGCCGAGGAAGCCCAGCGCCTGGTCGACATGCCCGCCCAGCATGGCGGCGAGGAACGCGCCATTGATCTCCTCACCGCAGCCCGCAGGGGCAAGCAGCGTCAGCGAGAGGGCATGATCGAGGAGCCGCGAGGCGACCAGTGCGCCAAAGGAATGGCCGACGATGTGGAACTTCAGGCCCGGCAGCGCAGCCGTGACGGTTGCGGCGATATCCTCAAGCGATGAGGCGGGCGAGACGGTCTCGCCATGGCCCGGCAGGTCCGGCGCGAAGCAGCGATAACCCCTGGCGCCAAGCTTGCGGCCAAGCGTGGTGAAGCTCTGCGAATCGGCGAAGAGGCCATGGAGAAGAAGCACCGCGCCCTTCTCCTGGCCCTGTGCGGGCCATTCGCGAAAGAAGATGCGGCCATGCGGCGTTTCGACATGGTAGGTGGCGCGCGCCGGGCGAAGCGCTGCAGCAAGGTCGGCACGCGTGATGCGGCCATTGCGCCCGCTGCCCTTGAGCGTAGCAAGATCAAGCCCTTTGCGGCGCGCCTCGGCGCGCGCCGCCGTCGAAGCGGCGGGCCGCGACCCGGAGGCCTGGGGCACGAAGCGCGGCACCGCCGGTGTAGCGGCCCGCACCGCGGCGGCCGGGGCAGGAGCCTTCGCTTCCGCCACCGCCTCGCCTTCGATCTCGATTCGGGCAATCGCCGACTCGACGGGCACCATCTGGTCGCTCTCGACCAGCCACTCGACCAGAATGCCGTCCTGCAGTGCGGGCACTTCGACCGTGGTCTTGTCGCTCTCGACTTCAAGCAGCGTCTCGCCGCGCCGGAAGGACTGGCCCGGCTTCTTGACGATGAGGCCGATGCGGCCTTCCTCCATGGTCTCCCCCAGCCGGGGAAGCGGCATCTCGATCACGCGGCCCATGACGGAGCAATCCTCTTGACCAGCCAGAGGCCCGTTTCGGCGATGAGCTGTGCCGAGGGCACGGCACCCCGCTCGAGTGCGGGCGAGACCGGAATCGGGATGTCCTCGCCAGCGACGCGCACGACTGGTTCTTCGAGGTATTCGAAGCAGCGCTCCGAGATCCGGGCCGAAAGCTCCGCCGCGAAGCCCGAGGTCATCACCGCTTCGGTGACGACCATGGCGCGCCCGGTCTTCATCACCGAGCGGATGAAGGTCTCGTCATCCAGCGGGTTGAGGCAGCGGATGTCGATGACCTCCGCCGACACGCTCTGCTCGGCGAGCGTCTCGGCGGCGGCGAGCGATTCGAACACCATCTTCGAATAGGTGACGATGGTGACGTCGCTGCCCTCGCGCCGGACGAGGGACTTTCCCCAGGGGCCGTCGGGCGCCGACACGTCGAGCTCGCCCTTCCGCACATAGAGGCCCTTGTGCTCGATGAAGATCACGGGGTCCGGGCAGGTGAGCGCCATGCGCAGCAGGTGGTAGGCGTCGTTCACCGTCGCCGGCATGGCGACGCGGAGGCCCGGCACGTGGGTGAACCATGCCTCGAGCGACTGCGAGTGCTGGGCTGCCGCCGAACGCCCGGTGCCGCCCTGCATGCGCAGCACCATGGGCACGCCGATCTGCCCGCCGAACATGTAGCGGCTCTTGGCGGCCTGGTTCGCCACCTGGTCCATGGTGAGGCCGGCGAAATCGACATACATGAGTTCCGCGACGGGGCGCGAGCCCGTCATCGCGGCGCCGATGGCGGCGCCGACGATACCCGCCTCGGCGATCGGCGTGTCCACCACGCGGTGCTCTCCGAACATCTCGAGCAGCCCCTTGGTGACGCCGTAGGCGCCGCCGTAGCGGCCCACCTCCTCGCCCATGACGAAGATCGACGGATCCTCGTTCATCGCATCGATCAGCGCCTGGCGCAGCGCGTCGCGGTAGGTCGACTCGATCGCAGGCATCAGCGGGCCTCCCCGAGGATCATCGACAGGTGCTGGCGGAGCGGCCTGGGGCGCGGCTCCCCCTCGGCGAAGACATCGCGGAACATCGTGTCGACCGGCGGCGGCAGCGCCGCGACGGCATGGTCCACCGCTGTGTTCATTTCGGCCTCGATCGTCTTGTCCATGATCTCGAGGTCCTGTTCCCCGGCGGTGCCGCGGGCCAGCAGGGTGTGGCGCGCATTGGCAACCGCGTCGCGCTTGCGGCCTTCGCGCTCCTCCGCCTCGTCGCGGTAGGGGCTCTTGTCCAGCCGGGCGTGACCGAAATGGCGGTAGCAGGTGAGAGTGAGGAAACCCGGCATGCCGTTGCGCGCCGCGGTGATGATGCGCTCGGCGGCCTCGTGCACCGCCTCGACGTCGCCGCCGTCGGCCTCGAGGCCGTTCAGCCCGCAGGCGATGGCGCGCTCGTGCAGATTGGTGTTGGCGGCGGCGCGGTCGATGCGGGTGCCCATGCCGTACTGGTTGTTGATGCAACAGAAGACGACAGGCAGCTTCCAGAGTGCGGCCATGTTCATGGCCTCATAGAGGATGCCCTGCTGTGCAGCACCATCGCCGAAGAAGGCGACGGACACATGCGGAAGCTTGCGGTTGCGGTAGGACATGCCTGCACCCACCACATGCGGAATGCCGCCGCCGACGATGGCATTGGCGCCCAGGGCGCCCAGCGCCATGTCGGCGATGTGCATGGAGCCGCCCTTGCCGGAGCAATAGCCATCCGCCTTGCCAGCGATCTCGCTCATCATGCGGTTGGGATCGGCACCGCGCGCGATGAAGATGCCATGCCCGCGATGATGGGTGGTGAAGCTGTCGCCCTGCTCCATGGCGCGGCAAACGCCGGCGATCGCTTCCTCGCCGATCGACATGTGCAGCATGGAGCCGGCCGACTGGCCGCGCACGAAAAGTTCATTCACCCGCTCTTCGAAGCTGCGGATGCGCCGCATGGTGCGGTAGAGGTCGAGGAGAAGCTTGTTGCCGCCGGTGGACATGACTGACCCTGGTTTCGGAGGCAGGCTTTATGCCTCATTCCGGGGGCGGCGTGTAGTCCCTTCAGGCCGTCATCAGCTCCGGCGGCGGCACCTTCGCACCCGTCATGAAGGCGACCGCATCCGACATGGTGAAGTCCTTGGGGTTGATGGTGCAGAGCCTCCGGCCCAGCCGGTGCACATGGATGCGGTCCGCCACCTCGAAGACATGCGGCATGTTGTGCGAGATGAGCACGATGGGAAGGCCGCGGCGCTTCACGTCGAGGATGAGTTCCAGCACGCGGCGCGATTCCTTGACGCCCAAGGCCGCCGTTGGCTCGTCCATGATGACGACCTTGGACCCGAAGGCTGCGGCGCGGGCCACCGCAACACCTTGGCGCTGGCCGCCTGACAGCGTCTCCACCGCCTGGCGGATGTTCTGGATGGTCATCAGGCCGAGTTCGGAGAGCTTGTCGCGGGCGATCTTCTCCATCGCCTTGTGATCCAGCTTCTTCAGGATCGAGCCGAGCGGTCCCGGCACCCGGATCTCGCGGCCCATGAACATGTTGTCGGCGATCGACAGGGCGGGCGACAGGGCGAGGTTCTGGTACACGGTCTCGATGCCGGCATTGCGCGCCTCGATGGGGGACTTGAAGTGTACTGTCTTGCCGTCCAGCTTGATCTCGCCCTCGTCCGGCGTGACAGCACCACAGATGGCCTTGATGAGGGTCGACTTGCCAGCGCCGTTGTCGCCGATCACCGCCAGGATCTCGCCCGGATAGAGATCGAAGTCGGCGTGGTCGAGCGCCGTCACCCGGCCATAGCGCTTCACCAGATTGCGCGTGGTGAGGATCGGTTCGGGCGTGCTCGCGGTGCTGGAACTTTGGGACATCTTGGGGTTCCTACGAGGATGCTTTTCTGATCCACTGATCGATGGCGACGGCGGCGATGATCAGGATGCCGACGGTGAAGTCCTGCCATAGGACGTCGACCTTGGAGAGCGACAGTCCG
>JADCDC010000188.1 GCA_020252385.1 Aestuariivirga sp. | reverse complement strand
GGTGACCGCACCAGACGACATGCACGCCACCAACGCCTATCGCAAGCATCTGACGGCGGCCCTCTTGGGCAGGGTCTGCCGCCAGGCGCTGGCGCGAGCCGCGTGAGGGAAACAGGAATGAGAACCCAGAGGACCGCAAACAAGCTCGGCGTCAGGAGTGTCGACCCCCAGGTCAACGTCACGCTCACCGTCAATGGCGAGACGATCAGCCGGTCCGTCAGCACGCGCATGCTGCTCTCCGATTTCCTGCGCCATGAACTGGGACTGACCGGAACCCATGTGGGCTGTGAACACGGGGTCTGCGGCGCCTGCACGGTGCTGATCAACGGCCGCTCCGGCCGTTCCTGCCTGACGCTTGCCGTGCAGGCCGAAGGGGCGGACATCCGCACGGTCGAGTCACTTGCCGGGGAAGACGGCGCACTCCACCCGCTGCAGCAGGCGTTCCAGGAGAACCATGCGCTGCAGTGCGGCTACTGCACGCCCGGCATGCTGATGAACATCGTCTCGCATCTCGAGTCCGGACGCCCGCTCGACCTCACCGACGAAGGCATCCGCGAGATGCTTTCGGGCAATCTGTGCCGCTGCACCGGCTACCAGAACATCATTGCCGCCGTGCGCAGCGCCGCCTCGGCGCTTGGCAAGTCATAGGGGGCGGGCAGGCATGTCGACACGCAGCTTCGGCGCCAGGATCCAGCGCAACATAGACCCCCAGCTGCTGCGCGGCGAAGGGTCTTTCGTCGATGACATCCCGCTTGCCAATGCCCTGCACGTGGCCTTCGTGCGCAGCCCCTATGCGCGCGCCCGCATCACCTCGATGGACGTCTCGGCCGCGCGCGCCCACCCCGGCGTGGCCGCCGTCTACACGGCGGACGACATCGGCGCACTCGACCGCGAGATGCCGCTCCTGATCCCGCACTCTTCGATGACCGATGCGCGCACCCAGCGGCCGCTGGCGCGTGGCGATGTCTACTACGTCGGCCAGACCGTGGCGATGATCGTCGCCGCCGACCGCTACACGGCGGAGGATGCAGCCCAGCTCGTGGACGTCGACTACGAGCCGCTGGACGTCGAGATCGACATCGAGAAGGCGGTGGCGCCAGGGGCACCTCTGGTCCATGCGACGCACCCCAACAACATCGCGGCGCATTTCGTGCAGGTGTCGGGTGATCCCAATGCGGCGGTGCGGCGGGCCGAGCATGTCACGCGCATCAGGGTGCAGGTCGACCGGTCGACCGCGGCGCCGATGGAGTGCCGCGCGGTCGCCGCGACCTTCGACCGCGTGACGGGCGAACTGACGGTGTGGGATGGAACTCAGGCGCCCATTTCGGTGCGCGGCGGGCTCGCATCGATCTTCAAGCTTGATGAAGACAAGGTGCGGGTGATCGCGCCGCATGTGGGCGGCGGCTTCGGCCAGAAGGTCCTGCTCTTCTACCCGGATGAACTGCTGGTTCCGATGGCGGCGATGCAGCTTGGCCGGCCTGTGAAGTACATCGAGGACCGGCGCGAGAATTTCGTGGGCTCCAGCCAGGAGCGCACGCAGATCCACTTCATCGAGCTCCACGCGCTGAAGACCGGCGAGGTGGTGGCGCTTCGCGATAGCTTCCTGCACGATACGGGGGCCTTCATCCCCTATGGCATCGCCATCGCCCAGGTCGCCTCGACGTCGATCGCGGGCCCCTACCGCATTCCCAACATCTGGGTCGAGTTCAAGGCGGTCTATACGCCGACGGTTCCGGTGACACCCTATCGCGGTTGCGGGCGTCCCCAGTCATGCTTCGCCATCGAGCGCGCCATGGACCAGCTGGCGGATGATCTTGGGCTCGACCGCTTCGAGGTGCGCCGGCGCAACCTCATCGGCGAAGACCAGTTCCCCTATGAGCGCGAGGGCCTGCTGTTTGCCGATGGCCTGAAGGTGAAGCTCGATAGCGGCCAATACCATCGCGCCCTCGCCATGATGGAGGAGGCGCTCCGCCCGGCCGACTTCGCCAGCCGCCAGGCCAAGGCACGGGCCGAAGGCAAATACCTCGGCCTCGGCCTCGCCTTCTATGTCGAGGGCACGGGGCTTGGCCCCTATGAGGGGGGCCACGTCAAGGTGCATCCCATCACCGGCAAGGTCTACGTCAACACCGGTCTCACCTCGCAGGGGCAGGGACACGACACGGTATTCGCCCAGATCGTTGCCGACCAGATGGGCGTCAATGTCGAGGACGTGATCCTCGTCGAAGGCGACACGAAGGCCTTCGACTGGGGTGTCGCGACCTTCGCAAGCCGTGCTGCGGTGGTGTCCGGAAACGCCATCTTCAAGACGGCGCAGATCGTTCGCAGGAAGACGCTGGAGGCCGCCGCCAACATGCTCGAGGCGCAGGTCGACGACGTCGAGCTGCGTGACGGCGGCGCCTGGATCAAGGGCACCGACCGCCATGTGCCGCTGGCGGCGATTGCCACCGCCACCAATCCGCTGCGCTATGCCTTCAATGAGGCCGCACAGGCGGCAACGCAATTCGCACCGGCCAGCAAGCATGATGGCCCGCCGCTGGCCGAAGGACAGCATCCCGGTCTCGAGGCCACCGACTACTACAGCCCGCCCTGTTCGACCTGGGCCTATGGCGTGCATGGCGCCATCGTCGAAGTCGATCCCGAACTCTGCCAGGTCAGGGTGGAGAAGTACGTCTGCATCCATGACTGCGGCAACATGATCAACCCGACGATCGTGGAAGGCCAGGTGATGGGCGGCATCGCCCAGGGCTTCGGCGGCGCCCTGTATGAAAAGATCGAGTTCGATCCGTCCGGCAACATGGTCAATGCGAGCTTCGTCGATTTCCTCATGCCCTATGCGACGGAGATCCCGAAGGTGGAGATCCTGCATCTGGAAACGCCTTCGCCGCTCAATCCGCTGGGCGTGAAGGGCGTGGGCGAGGCCGGCTGCATTGCCGTGGGGCCTGTCATCGCTTCAGGCGTCGAGGATGCGCTGAAGACCTTGGGTGGTGGCAAGTTCCATCACGTGCCGCTCACACCCAGCATGATCCACGCTGCCCTCTACGGTGGCGGCGCATGACAAGCACCACAACAGAATGGTGCAAGACGAAGGCCTAGGGAATGGGAACACCGGCCGCAAAAGGCCGGACAAACAGGAGGAAAGGATTACGCGATGTTCAAGAAACTGTTGGGAGTAGTGGCCGCCGGCGCCATGGCGCTCGGCGTGCTGACGAGCGCGGCCCTGGCCGAGTTCAAGCTGGACGGCGAACCGAAGGTGGCGATGATCATCTTCGCCCAGAAGAACGACGGTGGCTGGTCGCAGGCCATGGATGAGGCGCGGCAGCGCATGGAGAAATCCATGGGCATCAAGATCCCCTTCGTCGAGAACGTGCCGGAGAACGCCACTGCCATCCGTCCGGCGGTCGACCTGTTCGTCAGCAAGGGCTACAACATCATCATCGGTTCGGCCTTCGGCTATTCCGACACGTTCAAGGAACTCTCGGAGAAATATCCGAACGTCGCCTTCCTGAACGCCGCCGGCATTACCAATGGACCGAACCTCGAGTCCTTCTATGGCCGCACCTATGAAACCCAGTATCTCTGCGGCATGGCGGCGGCGGCGGCCTCGAAGACGGGCAAGCTCGGCTTCGTCGGCGCCAACCCCTTCGGCCTCGTGAACTGGACGGTCAACGCCTATGCGCTGGGCGCCCAGCAGATCAATCCCAACGCCACGGTGAACGTGGTGTTCACCGGCGCATGGAACGATCCGGTCAAGGAACGTGCCGCCGCCGAGGCTCTCATCGAACAGGGCATCGACGTCATCGGACAGCACGTCGATACGCCGACGGTGCAGATCGTCGCCCAGGAAAAGGGCGTCTTCGGCACGGGCCATCACCGCGACCTGACGGAATTCGCGCCCAAGGCCACGCAGTGTTCGTCGGTCTGGGTGTGGGACAAGTTCCTCGAACCCGAGATCAAGAAGATCGCGTCCGGAAGCTGGGCGCCGCCGCCCTACGGAGCCTTCCTCGGCATCAAGGACGGTGGTCCGGACATCGCCTGCTGCGGCAGCGCCGTGCCGGCTGAGGCAGCCACCAAGATCAAGGTGGAGCGCGAGGCGATCATCGGCGGCAAGCACGTCTTTGCCGGCCCGCTGGCCGACCGCGACGGCAAGGAGCGGGTTGCGGCAGGTGCCGTGATCGACGATGGCGCGCTGTGGCAGATGGACTGGTTCGTCAAGGGCGTGATCAGCCAGCAGTAGCCCGATGGAGAGGCCCGGCGCCATCGCTGGCCCGGGCCTCCCCGTCCTCTCGAAAGCGGGACCATGGCGCCGGCCCTCCAACTGATCGGCATTTCCAAGTCATTCGACGGTTTCAAAGCCCTCGCCGGTGCCGACTTCTCGGTGACCGCCGGCGAGGTGCACGCCCTTCTGGGTGAAAATGGTGCGGGCAAGTCCTCGCTGATGAATGTTGCCGCCGGCCTCTATGCGCCCGATGAAGGCCGCATCCTGGTCGATGGCAAGGACGTGCAGCTCGCGGGCCCCCGCGCCGCGCATGGCCTCGGCATCGGCATGGTGCACCAGCACTACAAGCTGGTGAAGGCCTTCAACGCGGTCGAGAACATCATGCTGGCCCAGGGCGGGGCCCGGTTCAGCGCGCTGGCGCGGTCGGTGGAGGAGGCGGTGCGCCGCCAGGCTGATGCGCTGAACTTTGCCATCGACCTGGGCAAGCCCGTGGGCCTTCTCTCCATCGCGGAGCAGCAGCGTGTCGAGATCCTGAAAGTTCTGGTGGGTGGTGCCAGGGTGCTCATCCTCGATGAACCGACATCGGTGCTGACGGACCGCGAAGCCGAAAGCCTGCTTCAGACCGTGCGGGCGCTTGCAGCCTCCGGTACTGCCGCCGTCCTCGTCACCCACAAGCTGAACGAGGTGCGCAACTTCGCCGATCGCGTCACCGTGATGCGTGGCGGCAGGTCGATCGCCACGGTGAATGCGAGCGAAACCAACAGCCGGAACCTCACCGAGCTGATCGTGGGCGAAAACCTGCAGGAGCGCCCCGCACCGGCCCAGTCGATCGGCGGCCCGGTCCTGACGCTCAAAGGCGTCGCGGCAGCCAGAGGCGACGGCCACCGCACGCTCAACGGCGTGTCGATGACGGTGCATGCCGGCGAGATCTATGGTGTTGCCGGTGTGGGCGGCAACGGCCAGACGGAACTGGCGGAAACCCTGATGGGTGTCACCACGGTGCTCGATGGCACGGTCGAGATCACTGGTGCTGGCGATGTGACCCATGCGCCCGCCATGCTGCGGCGGGCACTGGGCGTGGTCTCGATTCCGGCTGACCGGCATTCCTACGGCCTCGCGGGATCGCTGTCGGTTGCCGAGAACTACGGCGTGGGCGGCGTGGTGGCAGGGCGCTTCGGCGGCTGGCTCGCGGTGCGCCGCCAGGCCATGCGCGAAGCCGCCCGCACGGCGGTGAAGGCTTACGATGTGCAGGGTGTCCGCAGCCTGAGCCAGCCCGCATCGCTGCTCTCCGGCGGCAATGCCCAGAAGCTGGTGATCGCGCGCGAGTTCGAATCGCATCCGAAGGTCGTTCTGGCCCATAGCCCCAGCCGCGGCCTCGACGTGCGGGCCACCGCGGCGGTGCATGACTCTCTTCGCCAGGCCCGCGACAAGGGTGCGGCCGTGCTGTTGATCAGCGAGGACCTCGACGAGATCATGCTGCTGGCCGACCGGGTGGGCGTCATGAGCCGCGGCCGCATCACCGCGGAATTTCCGGCACCGGCTGACCGCAACGCAGTCGGGGAAGCGATGGTGGGCCATGACTGAGACGACGGGCGCCGGAAAGCCCGCGGGCCGGTCATGGCGGCTCAATCTGGAGATCCGCCAGGATGTCTCGCGCCTGCAGCGCTTCCTCTTGACCCTCGGCGGGCTCCTCGCCGGCATTGCCGTGGCGGCGATCATCCTGGTCCTGTCGGGGGTTGGCCTCCGCGACCTCTACACAGAATTCGTGGTCTCCATCTTCACCAGCGCGCAGAGCCTTGGGGCCGTGCTCGTGCAGGCCTCGCCGCTGCTGATCGCGGGGCTCGCGGCGGCAGTGGCGTTTCGCGTGCGCTTCTGGAACATCGGCATCGAAGGACAGATGATCTTCGGCGCGATCGCCTGCACCCTGATCGCCAAGAACGATGTCGGGCCCGAAGCGCTGCGGCTGCCGCTGATGGCGATTGCCGCCGCCTTCGGCGGGATGGCGTGGATCGCCGTTCCCGGCTTCCTGCGCATCCGCCTGGGCGTCAACGAGATCATCTCGACCTTGCTGCTCAACTACGTTGCGCTGAACTTCCTGCTCCATCTCCTCTACGGCTCCTGGCAGGATCCGAAGAGCAGCTTCCCCCATTCCGAACAGTTCGATGCGGTGGAACGCCTGCCGGCGGTCGGCATCATGGACCTGACCCTGGCGCTGCCCATCGCGCTTGTGGCGGCGCTGCTGCTGTGGTGGCTGATGGAGAAGAGCCGCTTCGGATTCTTCAGCCGCTTCGCCGAGGCCAATCCGCGCATGTCGCGCGCTGTCGGCATCCCGCTGACCCTCGTGACGCTCACCGCCATCCTCGTCTCGGGCGCGCTGGCGGGCCTCGGCGGCTTCGTGATCAGTTCGGGCATCGAAAGCCGCATGACGCAGTCGTTCTTCGTCGGCTACGGCTTCTCAGGCATTCTCATCGCCTTCCTGGCGCGCAACAATCCGCTGCTCGCGATCCCTGTGGCGCTGTTCATCGCGGTACTGTTCGTGGCGGGCCAGAGCCTGCAGGTGTTCTACCAGATACCCGCCGCCATGGTTCAGCTCATCCAGGCCATCATCGTGATCAGCGTCGCTGCCTCCGATTTCTTTATCCGCCACCGCGTGCGCATCATCAGGCAGGGAGTCTGACCCATGGACTTCCTGATCAACTGGATCGCCAGCACGCCGGCCTTCGCAGTTCCCTTTGCGCTCGCAGCCCTTGGGCTGATCATCACCGAGAAATCGGGCGTCCTGTCGCTCGGCGCGGAAGGCTTCATGCTGGTGGGCGCACTCGCCGGCATCGGCGCGGTGCTCACCCTGGGCGGGCTTCCGCTCGTGGCGCTCATGGTCGCGGCGGCGGCGGCAGCGGTGGTTTCGCTGCTCTTCGCGGTTCTGGTCATCTACCTGCGCATCAACCAGGTCATCGCCGGGCTTGCCATGGTGTTCTTCTGCCAGGGCCTGACGAGCCTCATCGGCGCGCAACAGGGCTGGACCAGCCGGGCGATCGAAGGCCTGTCCGCGGCGCCGATCCCGTACCTGTCCGACATTCCGGTGATCGGCCGCATTCTGTTCAACCAGGATATCGTTGTCTATCTCGTGGTGCCGATCTTCATCGCCGCGGTCTGGG
>JADCDC010000187.1 GCA_020252385.1 Aestuariivirga sp. | reverse complement strand
TCACCGCGATCCCCGTCAACGATCCGAACGTGAAGGAGATCGCCGGGGCTCTCCTCAAGCCTGAAGGGCCGGGGCCCTTCCCGCTGGTGGTCTACATGCCGCCCTGCGGCGGCCCCAACTTCCCGCTTGAGCTTCAGCAGGAAAAGACCTGGATCGAACGGCTGAATTCCGAGGGGATCGCGCTGTTCATCGTCGATCCTCTCATGCCGCGGGGTCTCGAGAACGGAATCTGCGACAAGCTGCTGACGGTCCTTCAGGATGTGAAGAACAGGAACGAGACCGTGCTCAAGATAATGGAGACAGGCGGCAATGACGCGGCGGCGGCGATAAGGACCGCGAAGACCTTGCCGGGGATCGACCCTACGAAGATTTTCCTGATGGGCTTCTCCTCGGGCGGGACGGCGTCCCTCTATGCGACGGACCCCAACGCCCCGGGAGATCACGTGACCGACATCGGCGGCGTCATTGCCTATTATCCGCTGTGCTATGACAACGTCAAAGCCTCGGTCCCCACCTTGATCCTCGTCGGCGATAAGGACGACTGGATTTCCGTCTCTGATTGCCAGGCCCTGGAAGGCAGGGAGAACTTCGAGGTCGTCGTCTACCCGGGCGGCACGCATGCCTTCACCCTGCCCTTCGACAAGCCGGTGGACTTCGTGGGCCACAAGATGGCCTATGACGAAGTCCTGACCAAGACCGCCATGGAGCGTGCGGTGGCCTTCATCGCGGCACAGATGAAGTGATCGCCGAAGGCGGCTGCGAGCTAGCGGCGGCACTTGTCCCCAAGGTGCCATGCGGCATGAAGGGACGTTTGTGCCGCCGAAGCACGTCTGGCCTGCCCGAGACAGATTCGGAACAGTCCGGCAGAAGATATGGGACTTCAATGAAGCTCAACGCTGGTACGAGCCATCTCAACCATCTTCAGCCACGACCGGATGTACAGAAAACCCCTTCCGACGGGCCGAGCGCAAACCTCGGAAAATCCAGGGATTGCGAGATCTATCCTGACTGTACAATAATCAGTGATCGTTGGGACGCGGGTCTTCAGCACCCCTTTTTCAGGTATGAACGGCTGCCCTTCGCGAAGCCCTTGTCCAACCGTATGTATCCGGCCATGGCGTCCGTCGCCTTGCCGGTCCCTGCCCGCAGGCGGCAGCTATTGGTCTTGCACTTCAGACTCGCGGCCTGGCCATTCGCAATCGTTTTCGCCTCAAAGGGCACGATGACCACGGTGTCGTTCGAATTGTAGGCCTTCACGACCATGTTCTTGCCGGAGCAGTTGAGAACGGTGACGGGGTTGGCGTTCGGCACATCAACAATGTCGTCGAGCGTGTTTGATTCCTCTTCCACTGTTCCCGGAGCGGACTTGGCGCTTCCCGGATCGGCAACCGAATCGGAAAGCCCGGTCTCTCCGCCCTTGTTCGGATCCTGCAGCAGCTTTGCCGCGGCATCGGCAGGCGATATCTCCTTGTTGCCGCTAAATCCGGTTTCCGCCGCTGCGCTGGCGCACAGGACGATGCTGACGAACATGGCGCAGGCAGTCCGGCTGATGTATTGATTCATTCTTTTTCTCTCCCATCAAAAGACCATCGACGATAGACCGCCCAAAGGCCAAGTCAAACCCAAGTTCGGGATGCTTTGTACCGAAGAGCCGGACTGTCGCTTACCGCTTGCCGCCGCTCTTGACTTGCCTGACCCCATCTCCCAGAAGATCGATTGCACCAGAGCCGGGACGGGATGGCAACAGGCATGAACATTCTTTTCATCCACCAGAACTACCCCGCTCAGTACAAGCACTTGCTTGATTGGCTCGGCCCCCAGGGCAAGCACCGCATCGTTTTCCTCACCCAGGCGAAGCAGGTGCCGAAGGTCGGCACCCACCAGATCATCCAGTACCAGCCCCGGCACAAGCTGGAGCGCAACGCATATGCGATCAGCCGCCATTTCGAGGCCAGCTGCGCGGCTGGGGAAACCGTCGCCGAAACCTGCCGGGCGCTCGATCAGAAGGGCTTCAGGCCCGATGTCGTGATCGGTCACAGCGGCTGGGGAGAAACGCTGTTCATCAAGCAGGTCTGGCCAAAGGTGCCGGTCCTCTCCTACTTCGAGTATTTCTACAGTCCTCACGACAGCTGCATGGACTTCGACCCCGAGTTTCCGCTCACCAAAAGCAGCGAACTCGCCATTTCCGCGCGGAACGCCGTCAACTACCTGAGCCATGCGGCGGCCACCGCCGGCCAGACTCCCACCGCCTGGCAGCGCGACACCTATCCCGAGAGCTTCCACGCGAAGATCCGGGTGCTTCACGAGGGGATCGACACCCGCCGGATCAAGCCCAATCCGAAAGTGTCAGCCAAGCTCGGGCGCCTCGACCGGCCGGTGACCCGCCAGGACGAGATCTTCACTTACGCCGCCCGCAACATGGAGCCGGTGCGCGGCTTTCATGTGTTCATGCGCGCCCTGCCCGACATCCTGGCCGCGCGGCCCAATTCGCGAGCGCTGATCATCGGCGGCAACGACGTGTCCTATGGCGCCAAGGCAGACGAGAAAGGCGGGT
>JADCDC010000186.1 GCA_020252385.1 Aestuariivirga sp. | reverse complement strand
CGACGGGCGTCTTTATAGTGTCCCGGCAAACGGGCACAAGCCACCATTTCCGACATGCCAACCAAGTACGACGACATGACGCCGCACGAGGCCGCCGAGGCCCTGCGCTGGCTCGCCCTGATGGGGGCTGAGGAGATCATCCTGGCGGAGCAGGTGAACCGCCTGGCCGCCCCAGCCCCGAGGGCGCCCGCCGCGGCAGCGCCTGGCGTGCCCTCCCCGGAGGCGCCGTCCCTGCCGCTCGCCGCCACGGGCCCAACGGCGGCCGCGGGCTGCAACAGCCTGGCCGAGATCGCCGCGGCACTCGAGGCCTTCGACGCCTGCCCGCTCAAGAAGACGGCGACCCGACTGTGCTTTGCCGACGGCAACCCGAAGGCCAGGGTCATGCTGGTGGGCGAGGCGCCGGGCCGCGACGAGGACATCCAGGGCAAGCCCTTCGTCGGCCGCTCCGGACAGCTCCTCGACCGCATGCTGGCCGCCGCCGGCCTGTCACGCGGGGCGGAGGACAGGGACAGCGCGGTGTTCATCACCAACGTGATCTTCTGGCGCCCGCCCGGCAACCGCACGCCGACCGAAGCCGAAACGCTGATGTGCCTGCCCTTCCTGCTGCGCACGATCGAGCTGCAGAAGCCGGACGTGATCGTCTGCCTCGGCGCCACCCCCGCCCACCGCCTGACCGGCCGCAGCGACGGCATCCTGAAGCTCAGGGGAAAGTGGATGACGGCGAATGTCAGTGGACGGAACATTCCGCTGCTGCCGACGCTTCATCCCGCCTATCTGCTGCGGCAGCCGGCGCAGAAGCGGCTGGCCTGGCGCGACCTGCTCTCGCTCCGCCAGATGCTTGACGCACATTGACGCGCAAACGCACGAGTCAACTTTGACGTAGGTTCCGGATTTCAAGTTTTGCAGCCGCGCGGCCGCAACCTGACGGGTCAGAATGCGCGAAAGCGAAATTTTTCCAGCCTTGTCGCGCAATTACACACCCCTTGAGCGCTTTTGCACGCCATTTACCCTTGTTCACCTTGGTTGAATGGTGTTTCATGACAAGGGGGACAGGGCTATCGCGAAGGGGATGCCGTTCCCGCCGACTGCATTTTTTACCCAAGGTACTTTCCGACATGAACGAGGCAAGGCAGTTCATCCCCGTCCGGATCGCGATCCTGACGATATCAGACACCCGTACGCTTGAGACCGACGCCTCCGGCCAGACGCTGGCCGACAGGGTTGCGGCAGCGGGCCACCTGCTTTCCGCCCGCAAGATCGTGAAGGACGACATACGCGCGATTCGCCATGTGATCCGCGACTGGACCAACCGCATCGACATCGACGCGATCGTGACCACGGGCGGCACCGGCCTCACCGGCAACGATGTCACCATCGAGGCCATGCGCCCGCTGTTCGAGAAGGAGATCGAGGGCTTCGGCGCGCTGTTCCACATGATCTCCTTCCCGAAGATCGGAACCTCGACGATCCAGTCCCGCGCCACGGCGGGGGTGATGAAGGGCAAGTACATCTTCTGCCTGCCCGGCTCGCCGGGTGCGTGCAGGGACGGCTGGGACCAGATCCTCCAACCGCAACTCGACTACACCCACAAGCCGTGCAATTTCGTGGAGATCATGCCGCGCCTGGAGGAACACCAGATGCGCGGCAAGGGCTGATCGGCTAGCTCTGCCCCGTGGGCGCATCGGCCCGCCGGCGCGCCGGCAGCCCCACCCCTGAGACGATCGCGAGCCCGGCGAGGATCACCGCACCTCCGATCACCTGCGCGAGCGAGACGGTCTCGCCCAGCACGAGTGCCGCGGTGAAGATGCCGACCACCGGCATCAGCAGGATGAAGGGCGCGGCCTCGTCCATGCGGCACTGCTTCAGCAGGCTGAACCAGCACATGTAGGCAAGATAGAAGCCGACCACGCCGACGAAGGCCAGCATCGACCATTCGAGCCATGTGGCATCGGTGAGCGATTGCCACTGCCCCTGCTCGAGCAGCAGGGTAGCCAGCGCCAGCTGCGGCACGCTGCCGTAGGAATTGGCCTTGAGGAGGCCGACACCGCTGTCGCGGCCGTAGCGCCTCGCCAGCACCTGCCCGAGCGACCAGCAGAAGGCGCCGGCGACGATCATGATGGTGGGCACAAGGCCTGGCGCCTGCTCGGGAAGGCCGATGACGATGGCCACGCCCACGACCGCGAGCGCGGTGCCCGCCGCCTTCCTGATGTCCAGCTTCTCCTTCATGATCAGCACGTCCAGCAGCACGGCGAAGGGAATCTGGATCTGCAGGATGAGGTTGGCGGCGGTGGCCGGCATCGTCTCGCTCCTCAGGCCCCAGAACAGCAAGGCGCCCTGGATCGTCACGCTGAAGGCCGAGATGGCGATGATCGCGGGGAGCGGCGTCTTCAACGGCTCGCGGTGGGTGAGCGCCAGGACGATGGCGATGCCGCCATAGACCATGAGCATCATGAACAGCGGCGGGAAATGCTGGACCGCCGGCTTGGCGATGGTGAAGCCCATGCCGAAGAACAGGGGCGGCAGCAGGGCGAGAAGGATCTGGCGGCGGGTCATGGATGTCGGGTTTGGCCGAGTTCGCGCCCGGCGGCAACGGGGGCCTCACGGAACATTCATGAGATTGTTCTTGTTTCGTTCTTGTTGCTCGCTTATATTGGGAGCATGTCCACTTTGATCGATAGGCGCCGGGCCCGCGAGCTTGACCCTGCCGCTCTTTGCGAGGGGCGGATGACCGCGCTCGACGGGCTGGCGCGCGGCCGCGGGGCCACGGTCAACATGTCCGGCCGCTTCGAGCCGCTGACGCGCTCGCTGTTCGACGACGGCTGGCAGGGCCTCGAGGAGCTCGCCCCCTTCCGCACCGAGGTGTTCGAGGAGAGGCCGAGGGCGATCATCACACGCAACGAATCGCCCGACATTTCCTTCGACCGCTCGATCAACCCCTATCGCGGCTGCGAGCATGGCTGCGCCTACTGCTATGCGAGACCGGCGCACGCCTATATGGGCCTCTCCCCCGGCCTCGATTTCGAATCGAAACTCTTCGCCAAGCCGAACGCCGCGGAACTGCTGCGCGCCGAACTCTCCCACAAGGCCTATGAGCCACGCACCATCGCGCTTGGCGCCAACACCGACGCCTACCAGCCGATCGAGCGCGAGCGCCGCATCACGCGGGCGGTGCTCGAGGTGCTGGCCGCGTTCAACCATCCGGTCGGCATCGTGACCAAGTCGGCGCTGGTCACGCGCGACATCGACATCCTGGAGCCGATGGCGAAGAAGGGCCTCGTCAAGGTGGCGCTGTCGGTGACGACGCTCGACCCGAAGCTCGCTCGCGCCATGGAACCCAGGGCCTCGACACCGGTGAAGCGGCTGCAGGCGATCGAGCAGCTTTCGGCGGCGGGCATTCCCACGGTCGTCATGGTGGCGCCCATCATCCCCGCCGTGAACGACAGCGAGATCGAGGCGATCCTCAAGACCGCCCACACGGCAGGCGCCAGGGAGGCGGGCTATGTGATGCTGCGCCTGCCGCATGAGGTGAAGCAGGTGTTCGGGGACTGGCTCCACGCCACCATGCCGGACCGCGCGGCGAAGGTGATGTCGCTCGTCCGCTCGGTCAGCGGCGGCAAGGACTACGACCCGGCCTTCGGCAGGCGCCAGACCGGCACCGGCCCCTATGCCTGGACCATCGGCCGGCGCTTCGAGCTTGCCTGCCAGCGGCTGGGCATGAACCTCTCGCGGGTGAAGCTGTCCACCGCGCACTTCCAGAGGCCGCCCCAGCCCGGCGACCAGTTGACGCTGTTGTGACCGCCGTTCGCTGACACCATCCCAGCGGCCCCCCACCCCTACCCCTCCCCACGCAGGGGGAGGGGGACTCGAATAGACAATACGTCGCTTGTGGTTCCCCTCCCCCTTGTGGGGAGGGGTAGGGGTGGGGGTTGCGCCGCAATTGACGCTCCTTTGGCACCTCCCCCATAAAGGGCGGCATGGGAGGATTCGAACCGGACTTCACGATCGAGCTCGAGGCGATGCGCAAGGGCACCAGGCTCGTCTGCGGCATCGACGAGGCTGGCCGCGGGCCCTGGGCGGGCCCCGTTGTCGCCGCCGCGGTGGTGCTCGACCCGGACCGCATTCCGCCGGGGCTCGATGATTCGAAGCGGCTGACGGAAGCCCAGCGCGAGGCGCTCTACGCGCCGATCCTCGCCTCGGCCAAGGTCGGCGTCGGCATCGCCGAGGTGGAGCGGATCGACCGGGACAACATCCTTCGGGCCACCTTCTGGGCGATGGCCGAGGCGCTGGAGCGGCTGGGGGGCGCTGATCTCGCGCTGGTCGACGGCAACCGCGCGCCCCCGCTCTCCTGCCGCAGCGAGACCATCGTCGAGGGCGATTCGCGCTCGCTCTCGATTGCCGCCGCATCGATCATCGCCAAGGTCACGCGCGACCGCATCATGATCGGCGAGGACAGGATCTACCCGCAATATGGCTTCGCCCGCCACAAGGGCTATGGCACCGCCTTCCACCACGCAGCGCTGGTGCAGCACGGGCCGAGCCCGCTGCACCGCCGGAGCTTCGCGCCCGTCGCGGCGTTGTTCAGCCGTTAACCATACCGCCCGAAAGCGATTCACGCCGGACTCGCCAGGCAACATGATGGCTCTTCGCTAGTCAGTTGCGTTTCTCGTTGTCGGGGTGTGGGATGGGTTATCAGACCCGGCCGGAGTTGCGGCCGTTGCACAATCGGATTCTGGTGGGCGACTGCCTGACCGAGCTGAAGAAGATCCCGTCCGGCTCCGTCGATCTCGTCTTCGCCGATCCGCCCTACAACCTGCAGCTCGCCGGCGGGCTGACGAGGCCCGACCAGAGCAAGGTCGATGCGGTCGACGACCACTGGGACCAGTTCGAGAGCTTCGAGGCCTATGACCGCTTCACCAAGGGCTGGCTCGCCGAGTGCCGGCGCATCCTGAAGCCCACGGGCGCCTTGTGGGTGATCGGCT
>JADCDC010000185.1 GCA_020252385.1 Aestuariivirga sp. | reverse complement strand
CGCCGGGCGGAAAGACAAGGCTGTCGACGCTGATGCGCAGCAACCACCTACAGCCAGCAACGGTGACGGGGCCGGCCGGAACGCCGGAGGTCATCTTGCGCTATTCCCTCTGAGATAAAGCGCTCCGCCGCCGAGGCACAGCGCGAGGATGGCATAGGCCCAGTCGACCGTTGCCCCGGCCGAAGGCCATGGCGTTCCGGTGATCAAGAGGAACGCCGAAGCGCCCCACTGGTACCAAAGGAGGACGAAGAGCTGGGTGACAATGACCGCCGCATAGGCGCGGGCGACGACGGGCGATTGCCTGACGCTCTCCTGAAACTCGGTGTACTGCCGCGCAGCGACCTCGGCCCAGGCCTTCTCGGTCTCGCGGACCGTGTTCTGGACCTCGATCTCGACGCGGGACCGGAATTCTGCGTTGCTGATCTCTTTCTTGAGATAGAGCTCAGCGAGGCCCGACACCTTGTCGAGCAGCTTTCCCGTCAGCAGATCGACGACGGCTTTCGCGAGCGAGGCCACACCGATCATGCCTTTGGCTCCATCGGAGCGTTCGCAGGCGACCAGTAGACCGCGAGCCAGTTGATGTATCCGGCCACCGCGCTGACGATAAGGATTTCGGTCTCGTCCCCAATGTCGAAGTCGAACGACTTCTCCGCGAGCTTGATGAGCGCCGTGACGATTGCGGCGGCAAGCCCTCCAGCGAAAGCCTTGCTGCGCTTGCTGATGTAGTCCTTCACTGCTGACCTCCTGCAAAGACCCAGGCGAAGATGGCGGCGAGGGCGGCGGCGACCGCGCCGATGATGACTTTCGCGGCACGCAAGCGTGGCTTCTCTCGGGGAACGGGCGCCGGTGTGGGAACAGCGGGGGAATCGGGTTCTTCGATCTTGACGGTTGCCGCAGGCTCCCCGTCGGCATCGCCACCCTCCTTCACCAGTGCCTCTCGAATGGCCCGCTCGTAGAGTTCGGCGAGACGCGCGAACTCATCGGCGCGGTCAAGGAGGTTGATGATCCGGCGCGCGTTGCGGTAATCAGTGACGCGGTCATTCAGATAGTCGGAGAGCCTCTTGCCCGTGAAGATGCCCTCGACCATTCCGACGATCAGGATGCGCGCGGCGATCTTGCGGTCGAGGGCGAGATCGGGATTGCGGTTGAGATCCACGCCGAGCCGCTTCCCCATGTTCCGGTAGTTGTCGGCCCAGGTCAGCTGGACGAAGCCGCGCCCGTAATAGACCTCGCCGGTCACCGGATCTGGCAGGCCATACCGCTTGCCCCTGCCCCGTCCGATCTCCCGGACGGGCTGCATGCCGGAGCCAACCTCGCCGCGCGTGGTGGCGAGCGCATAGGCGAGGTGGCGGGAATCGCTGATCCCGGCTTCGCCTGCCGCGTCGAGGATAGCCTCGTACGATGCGACCTGTTCGGGCGACAGGCTCCCCTTGTGGATGGTGGATCGAATGCCGTCATGGAAGGCTTTGCGGTTGATCCGCATGGCGGTCTCCGTTCTGGTTTGGCTGGTGGGTTCAACAGGAAGGCGCGCCGGACAGGTTTCCCGGTTTCCCTGGCTTGGTGGGGCGCGCCCACCTGGTCTCTGGACAGTCGGCGTATCGAACCCTGAGCTCAGGGCGTCTGAACAGGGGATTCCCCGGGCGTTGCCTGAGAAAGCAGCGACCGGAGGGCATAGGCCCGCTGCCTCATGGACCGGGCAAGCTGCTTCTGCGCCAGCATCTCGTCCGTCGCGGCCCTGGCCCGCGCCTCGCACTCCGCGATGGCATCCTCGATCGCCTTGCGCTGCTCAGCCGTCATCACGCCAGGTCTCCCGAGAGGGTCCAGGAGTCGGTACCGACCTTGCGGAGTCTCAGAACCGAGAACTGCGACCTCGTCGCCGCCGTCCTGTCGGCAGGCTTGTTGATCGTCACGCCACCCGCAGCGACGATGCTCACCTGCCCCGCGCCGCTCTGCTCGAGGTCCAGACCAATGCCAATGGGAATCGATACCGCCGCGTTGGCCGGGACGGTGATCGTGACGGCCGACGCGCTTGTGCAGAGCAGATGCGCGTTGATGTCAGCCGCGCCGAGCGTGCGGGACACCGTGTTTTCGGTCTGCACATTGGCGATGTTGACGCCGCCCTCGACTTCCACCACCTCGATGGAAAGGGAGGTGCGGTCGGCATCGATCGACACCGACGTATCGCTGGTCTTGAAGAACAACTCGAAATAATCACCCTCGGAAACAGCGAGAACGCCCGTGTGTACGGAGAACGACCAGATCGTGTTGGCGCTGTTCTCGAAGTCGGCGGAACCCGATCCCACGTAGACATCCGTGCCGTTCTTCCTGATCGACAGGAAATTGTCGGAGCCAGCGGCGATGCTGTTCACGCGGCCCGTGCCGCTGAGGCGCACCTTCCTGATCCCGAGGCCTGCGGGGATGGTCAGGCGGGTATTGTTGGTGACGGTATTGTGGAACCCGTCCGTGTCATAGATCTCCGCATCGAAAGGAGCCGTCCAGCCAACCACCGACGTGTTCCAAGGGCCTGACGTGGCCGTCATGTGGACCATCGCACCCATGAAGCGCGGGACGGCGGCGACGGCAGTGACCGTGTTCCTGTCGATGAACTCGATGCCCGTCGCATCGCCCTTCACCGCGACCAGCTTGCCGCCCTGTCCGCCGTAGCTGGCGGGCGTGTCGGTGAGACCGGTGAAGGAGACCGATACATTTGCGGAGAGCGCGCCGTAGCCCACGGCTGCGTTGTCGTCATAGGTGAAGCTGATGCCCGTATGCGTTCCACGGTTGAGCGCATCGACCAGCCAGTCGAGCGAAGCCTCGCCCACCCACCCGGCATCGACCGCCGCCGTCATGATGAAGCTGTCTTCCACATGGAAGAAGTTGATGCCCGTGTTCCCTCCTTGCGTCAGCGAGGAGTAGACGGCGGTGATCGCCTCACGATGAGCTTCGCTTGTGCTGAAGTCGACCGTGGCATCGACGGTGTTATCTGGCTGGACATTGAACGAGATGCCGCTGTGGTTGCCTTCGCTCAGTGCCCAGCCCACCGCCTCCTGGGCAATCGGATAGACATCGAACATCAGGTTATAGACCGTCTTGCCAGTGACGACCTTGTTCGCATCGAATGTGCCGTCGCTCGTATGGTCTGCGGCAACGTAGTAGACCTCGCTCCCCGCATGGACGACGATGTCGTTGGTCTTGTAGGCGGTCGCCGGACCCCAATTGCCACGGAAGTCGATGGTCGCGGCGTCGATTGGAAACGGCCCATATACATCGCCATTATCCATCGTGATGGTCAGCGCCGAGCCAGTGCTGGTGATGCCTTCGATCTGAACTGGCTGCGCCGGGTTCGTCTCGACATCGACAAGCCGCGCGTCGAGATCGTGGAAGTTCCCGTCCACTTCGGCAGCGGTCAGATTCGAGCCTTTGCCCGCGCCCCATGCTCCCGCCGTGCGATAGATCATCGTCATTTCATGTCTCCGGATTTTCTGAGCGCAGGACTAGATGCCGCCGTCTTTCGGCGGGACCATCATGAGAAGATCGACGGCGTTGTTCACTTCAAGTTCAAGCTCGTCCCAATAGGTCGCCCTGCTGTATCCGCGCATGGCGACGATCTGCGTGACCGGGACATCAACCATCGCCTCCTTGTCGTACCACTTCACGTCCAGATTGAATTCCGAGATGGCCTTCACCATCTCCCTGGTGACGCTGCTGCCGCTCTGCTGGTACTCCGTTCCGAACACTTCCGGGTCAGGGTCATATTTATTGTCAGGATAGACGCAGACCGAGCCGTCATAGCTATACATCCACGCGAAGGCCGACAGGCTCCCGTTCGGTTGCCGCCATTGGTACTCAGGGTTCCCGATGAAGAACGGGTAAGGAATTTCATCTGTCGGGATCAGTGGCCCCTTGACCTGATCCAGGTTTACCGCCGCCCAGCTTGGCCCCATGTACATCCAGCCCTTGCCACCGCCGCCCTGATCGACAGTAAGGTCGGCTGTGCTGAAGGTGACACCTGTCTTGTCCTTCTTCATGATGTACCAGCCCTGACCATCCTCCATGAACACATCAGGGCAATCCCTGTTCGGATAGTACAGAAGCATGTAGTCGGAGGCTCGCTCCGCGATGCGAAGGCGATACCACGCATCGGCAAGCGGCATCCCGTATGAGCCGCCCAGCTGCCCGACAAGCTCCGTGTCGTCCCTCTGGCATGTGCCGGGCTGCTCGTATGTCCCGCCATAGGCGTAATCATTGGTGAACGGGCTGATGGTCACTCCTTCAGTGAACTCATCCGCCTGCACCGTCAGCGTGATGAGGATGTACTTCGGGCGGTTGCCGTATAGCGGTTCCGCAAGACCGCCGTTATCATCCCAGTGGACGCCAGAGATGTTCTTGATGAACGGGCTTACCGAAACCATGCTGCGGCATCACCTCGGATTGGTGAAGGTCAGTACAACGTATGCCGACCCGGTGTCGAACGCGATGGCATCGACAACCTCCACATCCACATGGTTTTCAGGCTTGCCTGCCTGGGTGATGCGGACACTGTGCGACTGCCGCTGTACTTCGTTCCACCGGAAAATGGGCTTCTCTGGCGGCTCCGGTGGATCGCCGAAGCCACCGCTGCTGCTGCTGTAGCGAACGGTCTTGTAGGTGATCGTGCGCGGCACCATCTGCGAAGCCGCATTCGGCGGACCTCCCCACTCGATGAAGGCCTCGGTATCCGCCGATGGCGTGACGACCTCCTTCGTCTGCGTGTTGAGGAACGGAGTGGGGATCGCTGGACGGACGAGGATTTCAAGGCTCATGCTGAAGGTGCCTCAAGGTCGATGGTCTTCGGGATTGTCAGATCGGAACAGGTGATCGTGTACGGCGTCTCGAATGGCCCGCCGTTGACTGGCTTCAGCCTGATCTGGATGTATGTGTAGTTTTTTCCCAGGGCATCGTGCGTGTCGGTCGCGTCCTGGAAGACGAAGCCCGACTGGTCGTGCTGCTCGTTGAAGACGTGCCGATGGAGGGTGCAGTTGTCGGCGGTCATGTTGAAGAGGTCGAGCCCATCGTCGTTGATGACCGTCTGGTCGAAGTTCACGATTGTCATCGCTGGCTGGCCAGTATCCGGGTCCGTGACGATGGTTGTCGTTGCGCCGACCATCGTCTGGTAGTTCGAGACATAGCCGTCAGCCACATAGGACGGCGTTCCATCATCGGTCGATGCGACGCCGCCGTAGCCCGGTGAGCACGCCAGCTTGACCGAGCAACCGAAAGAGCCTGTCTCGCCATCGCCGCTGATCGAATACGACTTGATCTTGCCAGTGGCATCGCCACCCGGCAGTCGAGCGTCTTCAATGCGGCCGCTCTTCCGAAGGCTCAAATCAGCGGCAAACGAGAACGGCAGATCGAACGACACCTCGACGCACCGCGCCGATGCGAGGAGCTTGGACGCTGCGATGTTCGCAAGGTATGCCACGCTCTTGTTGCCGCGCTCCGTCGAGAAGTATGCGCGGCGGCGAAGGTCGCCAATCGGGATGGTCGCGCCCGCGTCCACCGGTGCATCGGCTTCGCCGTTGACGGCCAGCGTGATCGGCTCTTCGTCGCCAGTCTCGGTCAGGATTTCCTGCACATTGGACGACATGGTGAAGGTCGCCACCTCCTTGTATTCGCGCTCGGCCTCGTACTGGAAATCGACCCACCCCGTGATGTTGTAGCAGTAGAGGCGATAGGACGTTTCCTCATCGGTGCCGATGTTCACGTTGTTGAGGCTTGACCACTTGTCCTTGGCCTTCGATGCCTTGACCGTCCACCCGGCACCGACCTTCTGCCCCGCCTTCGGCCAGTCAGCCAGGAGGCCGTCGCCCGTGTAGGTCTTGATTGAGCCCCACTTGTGCCTGATGACGCCGACGCCGTACTGGTTCCACGACACGGTCGCGGTAATGACGACCTTCTGCTGCGGCGATCCGGCGAACGAGCACCGCACGCTGCCTTCGTACATCGATCCGCCGAAGTCGATTGTGCCGTCCTCGCCCAGCGTGATGTGGCTGGAGGTGATTGCGTGCGTGACGCGGTCGATGCACCACACCTTCGGCCTCGCCTCAAGAACACTGTCGGGCTCGGCCTGACGGTCGAGCGAGATGAACAGTGGATCGAAGTATTCGACCTCCTTCATCGTCGCAGCCACGGCAGATTTCTTCGTCTGATAGTCGAGCGGCCTCGCCACGAAGGTCAGCGACACCAGATCGTCGTTGATCTCATCCGGCAGTCCGACGAGGCGACCGAAGAACAGCGGCGTGCCATCCACCGCGAACCACCCCCACCGCTTGCGGCCGACGTTGAGAAGGCCGATGCGCGGGTTTCTGATCTCAAGCCGAAGCGTGGCGAAGTCGCCCTCGTCGTGATTGATCTCGAAGCCCAGAACCTCCTCGTCCTCCCGCTTCATCGCATTGGTGAAGGTTGTCTGGGACGAGTTGACCCACGCGAAATGGAACGTCATCAGATTTCCTCAAGCTCAAGGGTCCACGAGACGACGGCTCCGTATTCATCGGTGTCCTGCGAGAAGTTCACGACGCGCATGGAGAGCGATGGGCGATAGAAGGTGAAATCGCCTTCGACGCGCTCCGATCCGTTGACGGCGGTGCGACCGCCGCCCCCGCTGTTGGTCAGGTAGCAAAGCTCCGAGATGCAGCCCACGGTGACGATCTGCCCCGGCCAGACGCCGTCCACTGCTGGCGGCTGCTGGTCGGAGCACATG
>JADCDC010000184.1 GCA_020252385.1 Aestuariivirga sp. | reverse complement strand
TCGATCTATCTCAACAGCGTGCCGGGCGTGGTGGAGGACGGTCTCTTCGTCGACATCTGCGGCATCATCCTCATGGGCACCGACGACGGGGTGAAGATCCTCAACAAACCTCCGAGATGAGCGGTTTCGACTACGATCTCTTCGTCATCGGCGCGGGGTCGGGCGGGGTGCGCGCGGGGCGCATCGCCGCGCGCCATGGCGCCCGGGTGGCGGTGGCGGAGGAATACCGCGTCGGCGGCACCTGCGTCATCCGCGGCTGCGTGCCCAAGAAGCTCTTCGTCTACGCCTCGAAGTTCGCGGAGGAGTTCGAGGATGCGGTGGGTTTCGGCTGGACCAGCGAGAAGGTCGCCTTCGACTGGTCCACGCTGATTGCCAACAAGGACCGCGAGATCGACCGCCTGAACAAGGCCTATATCCGCAATCTCGAAGGGGCCGGCGCGGAGCTGATCCATGAACGCGCCGTGCTCGACGGGCCCAATGCCGTCATGCTGGCCTCGGGCCGCAGGGTCACCGCGCGTTACATTCTTGTCGCCACCGGCGCCTCGCCTTTCGTGCCGCGCCACCTGCCGGGTCATGAGCTGGCCATCACCTCGAACGAGGCCTTCCATCTGGAGCGCCTGCCCTCGCGCATCGTGATCGTGGGTGGCGGCTACATCGCGGTCGAGTTCGCCGGCATCTTCTCAGGGCTTGGCGTCGAGACCGTGCTCGTCTGCCGCGGCGAGCAGATCCTGCGCGGCTTTGATGACGAGATCCGCAACCACCTCGCGGCCGAGATGAAGAAGAAGGGGATCGAGATCCGCACGCGCACCGACGTGGCGCGGATCGAGCGCTCGGGCGATGGCGTGCGCGTCGGCATGAATGACGGCACCGCCTTCGGCGCGGGCCAGGTCATGTTCGCCACCGGCCGCATTCCGAATGTCACAGGGCTAGGCCTCGACCGCCTGGGCGTCGAGATGACGGCGCACATGGCGGTGAAGGTCGATGCCTATTCGCAAAGCTCTGTCCCATCGATCTATGCGGTGGGCGACGTCACCAACCGCGTCAATCTCACGCCTGTGGCGATCCGCGAGGGCCACGCCTTCGCCGACACGGTGTTCGGCGGCAAGGACGTGAAGGTCGATCATTCCCTGGTGCCGACCGCCGTCTTCTCCCAGCCCGAGGTCGGAACCGTGGGCCTCACCGAGGAACAGGCGCGCCAGGGTTTCCGCGCCGTCGACATCTACAAGACCAGCTTCCGCCCGATGAAGCACACGCTCTCGGGCCGCGACGAGCGCATGCTGATGAAGCTCGTCGTCGATGCGGAGACGGACCGCGTGCTGGGCTGCCACATCTGCGGGCCGGACGCCGGCGAGATGGCGCAGCTCTTAGGCATCGCCGTCAGGATGGGCGCCACCAAGGCCGATTTCGACGCCACCCTGGCGGTTCACCCCACCGCGGCGGAGGAACTCGTCACCCTGCGGGAGAAGTGGAAGGGCTGAGGCCCTCCTACTGGTCCAGCACCTCGAAATGCGCCTCCGTGGTGACGCCGTTGTTGATCGGCAGCATGTCCTGCGGGCAGGCGGAGAACACCACGATCGCATCCATCTCGGCGCGGAACACCACATAGTCGCCGGGCTTGCACAGGCAGTTGCCCCATTCGAGGCTGCCGTCCGGCTTCCACGGAATGTTCATGAACAGGTTGAGCGAGTCGGGCGTGTAGGGAATGAACATCCCGAGTTCCGCCAGTCCCGCATGCATGTTGTCGCGGCAGTTGTCGTGGTAGTGCGTGCAGCCGAGCAGGCCGTAGCGCTCGTTGTCACAAGGGGCGATCAGCGTGTCGTGGCGGCCGGGGCTTGCATCCTTCGTCAGCGTCAGGATCGGGCGGCGGCGGTTGGTGATCATCTTGTCGCCTTCGACTGGGAACAGCCGCGTCCAGAAGGCGCGGCAGTGCTCCATGCCGAGATATTCGCGCAGGTCGCCGGCGTTGAATGCCCAGAAATCCACCACCTGGTTGCCGTGGGTGTTGATCACCTTCACCGACTGGCCCTTGCTGACGCGAACGGCCTTGCCGCGGCGGGCCGGAATGGTCTGTACTGTGGCGCTCACGAACGTCCTCCTGCTACTTTCAAGGATACTCCATAATGAAGAAAGACCCGCGCTTCCAGCCCGTCGATGCCGCCACCACTCCGCGCTTTGCAGGGATCGCAACCTTCATGCGCACCCAGCGCCATGACGTCTCGCCGGATCTGGACATCGCGCTGGTGGGCGTTCCCTTCGACATCGGCGTCAACTACCGCGCTGGCGCCAGGCAGGGCCCGGCGGCCGTGCGCGA
Organism: Aestuariivirga sp.; assembly: GCA_020252385.1. Classification (GTDB taxonomy): domain Bacteria; phylum Pseudomonadota; class Alphaproteobacteria; order Rhizobiales; family Aestuariivirgaceae; genus Aestuariivirga. The sequence continues at coordinate 2,297 of JADCDC010000184.1, read as the reverse complement.
GGCCTCGCGCCTCATCCGCCGCGTCCACAATGTCTCAGGCATCGCCCCCTATGACCTTCTCAACGTGGCGGACGTCGGCGATGCGCCGGTGAACCCGATCGACCTCGCGCGCTCGATCGCCATGATCGAGGCTTTCTTCGCGCAGATCTACGCCGCGGGCGCCCTGCCGCTGGCCATCGGCGGCGACCACACCGTGCCGCTCCCCATCCTCCGCGCCATCGCCAGGGAGCGTCCCGTCGGCATCTTCCACATCGACAGCCATGCCGACACGCTGGACACGCTGGCGGACACGAAGATCAACCACGCCACCACCTTCCGCCGCGGTGTGGAGGAGGGGCTGATCGACCCCAAGCGCACGATCCAGATCGGCCTCAGGGGCTCGCGCTTCTCGCCTGACGACATCAAGTGGGGCCAGGATGCCGGCTTCACCTGCATCACCTTCGAGGATTATGAGCGCATGGGCCGCGAGAAGGTGATCGCGAAGATCGGCGAGGTGCTGGGCGATGGCCCCACCTACATGACGATCGACATCGATGGCATCGATCCCGCCTGGGCGCCGGGCACCGGTGTTCCCGAGATCGGCGGCCTCACGCCGCGCGAGGTGCAGGTGATGGTCAGGAGCCTCGAGGGCCGGCACCTCGTCGGCGGCGACATCTGCGAGGTCGCCCCCTGCTTCGATCCAACGGGCATCACCGCGGTGACGGCGGCGAACCTGATGTGGGAGATGCTCTGCGTGCTGGCGGCATCGAAGTCCCGCTCAGCCTGATCAATCCAGGCGCTGCGCCTCGCGCCAGGAGTTGAGTGGTGCGAGCTGCGGCCGCTTCTTCGTCTGGTGCCGGTCCATCCGCCGCAGGATGCCATCGAGGAAGGCCACTGCCTCGGGCAGGAAGGGCCCCTTGTTCAGCATCACGCATTCCGCGCGCTGGCCCATGGCGGCGTCGGTCGTCTCGGCGCGGCTTGCCGTGCCGTCCTTCACCATGTTGTCCAGAACCTGTGTTGCCCACACCACCGGCACATGCGCCGCCTCGCACAGCCACAGGATCTGCTCCTGCATTTCGGAGAGCCGTTCGAGCCCGATCTCGACGGCGAGGTCGCCGCGCGCGATCATCACGGCAACGGGCGCCTGGCCGCCCGCCTGCACGATGAGGCGCGGCAGGTTCTTCACCGCCAGCGGTGTTTCGATCTTGAGCAGGATCGCCGGCAGCGGCTGGTCCTGCCGCCTGATCCGCAATTCCTCGAGAAGGGCCACCACGTCGGATGGCCGCTGCACGAAGGAATAGCCCACGATGTCGGCATGTTCTGCCACGAAGTCGAGATCGGCGATGTCATCCGCCGTCAGGGCGGCGATGGGAATCTCGACACCGGGCAGGTTCACGCCCTTCTCGGGCTTCAGCTTCTCGCCCTTGTCGCGGGCCCGGAAGATCTCGAGGACGACGCGGTCCCCCTCGACGCTCAGCGCCCGGGCCCCGATCTTGCCGTCGTTGATGAACACCGTATGCCCCACCTCGATCACGTCGAGGAGCTGGCGGGGCGCCAGCGTCGCCTCGGCCAGCTCATTCCCGCCGGACAGTGCCTCGCACAGCACGAAGCGGTCGCCGCGGTAGAGCCTGCCGCGCGCGGCTGCATTCACCTCGCCAATGCGGATCTTGGGGCCGCCCAGGTCCATCAGCACCTTCACGTCGCGGCCCAGCGCCGCCGCCGCCTCGCGCACATGCAGGATCATCCTCTTCCAGGCAGCGGCGTCGTCATGGGCACAGTTGATGCGCGCCACATCCGCGCCCGCGGCGATCATCCGGCTGGCGAGGTCGGGGTCATGGGCGGCCTCGGGCGGCAGTGTCACCATGATGCGTGTGCGCGGACCCTGGGGGTCCTTGCCGAAGATATCGGATTGCCGCCTCGCCAGAAGGTCCGCTCCCTGGGCGAAGCGCGAGGCTGGGGGCCGGTCCACCGGCCAGCTCGCGGCAAGCACCGACAGCGTCGCCATGACGGCCTCGATGCTGGACATCACATGCGCTTCGGCCCGCCCGAGGGAGGAAAGGCCAAGCCGGCTCAGCCGCTCCTGCAGCGGGCGGATGTCGGCCTGCCGGAAGGCCAGGTACTGGGCGAGGTTGCGGGCGGAGGGCAGGAAGTCGGCGCGGGCGATGGCGGGGCGCCAGCCTTCCAGCGTCGCATTGCCTTCGGCCGTGATCGCGGCGTGGAGCGCCATCAGTTCGGCCAGCAGCGTTCCGGCGTCGCCATCGGCGATGTACAGGGGAGAGGTTGTCTGCATCGCGCCAGAATAAAGGGGCGGTTGTGTC
>JADCDC010000183.1 GCA_020252385.1 Aestuariivirga sp. | reverse complement strand
GGCGGCTTCGCACCGCAGGACCATGCTACGGACGCCATGCATTTCCTGGCTGTGCAGCGCTCGCTCTTCGGCATTCCCAATGCGCTTTTCGTGTGGCTCGCCGTCGGCCTCATCGTCATCTTCCTGCTCCGGCGCACGGCCTTCGGGCGCGCCGTCTATGCAATCGGCAACCGTGAATCCGTCGCCTATCTCTCGGGCATCAACACCAATGCCGTGCTGATTGGCTGCTTCGCCTTCTGCGGCGCCTGTGCCGCCTTTGCCGGGGTGCTGCTGGCGGGCTATTCCACCAAGGCCTACCAGGCCATGGGCGACCCCTACCTGCTGCCGGCCATTGCCGCCGTCGTGCTGGGCGGCACCAACATCCTGGGCGGACGCGGCAATTACCTGGGCACCATCGCCGGCGTCATCCTCATCACGCTGCTGCAGTCCATCCTTTCGGTGATGCAGATGCCGGAGGCCGGCCGCCAGGTGATCTACGGATCGGTCATCATCGGCATGCTGCTGCTCTATGGAAGAGGCGTGCGCACGCGGAGCTAAAGAGGGAGAGATCACCATGACTGCAATCCTGTTGCGGAACGTGACGATCTGGGACGGCGAGAGCGACGCCCCCTATCCCGGCGAGGTGCTGGTCCAGGGCAACCGCATCAAGGCGGTGGCCCAATCCCGCAACGAGATCGCTGCCGAAGCCGCGTCGGAAACGATCGACGGCGAGGGCATGTTCCTCATGCCCGGCATGGTCGAGGGCCACTGCCACCCGAGCTTCGTCGGTATCTCGACCAATGCGGAACTTGGCCGCATTCCGCCTGAGAAGCACACGCTGCTCACCGCCGCCAACGCGAAGCTGCTGCTCGACCATGGCTTCACATCCATCTTCGAGGCCGCCTCCGCCAAGCCGATGATCGGCGTCACCATTCGCGATGCCATCAATGCCGGGCTGATCCCGGGCCCCCGCATGCGTGCGGCAAGCCCCGAGGTCACCACCACGGCGGGCCTTGGAGACGAGCGCCGCCGCCATATCAACGAGGAGAGCTTCGGCCTCGTGGCCGATGGCCCGGTCGAGATGCGGCGCGTGGCGCGCGAATGCGCGAGGGACGGCGTCGACAACCTCAAGATCAACATCTCCGGTGACGAGTTCGTCAGCCACGCCCGCGCCGAGATCACCACCCTCGAGGATGATGAACTTCAGGCCTTCGTCAGCGTCGCCCACAATTTCGGCAAGATGGTCGCCGCTCATGCGCGATCATCGAAGAGCGTGAAAATGGCGGTGCGCCACAAGGTGGACTGCATCTACCACTGCGACTTCGCTGATGAGGAGGCGCTGGATCTCCTTGAAAGCGTGAAGGACACCTCCTTCGTCGGCCCCGCTTTCGGCCTCGTCCACAACTGCACCATCGAGGGCGAGAGCTATGGCTTCAGCCGGGAACTGGCGGAGTCGATGCATCTCTTCCGTAAGTTCGATGCGACCTGTGCGACCTACCACGAGATCCGCCGCCGCGGCATCCGCGTGGTGGTCGGCGGCGACTATGGATTCTCGATCACCCCCATGGGCCAGAACGCCCGCGACATCGGTCATTTCGTGAAATACTTTGGCTACTCGCCAGCCGAAGCGCTCCGCTGCGCCACGAAGACCGGTGCGGAACTCATGGGCCACGCTGGCGAACTCGGCATTATCCGGGAGGGAGCACTTGCCGATCTTCTGCTGGTCGACGGCAATCCGCTAGCCGATCAGTCTGTGCTGGTGGGGCCCACCCGCTTCCGCATGATCATGAAGGACGGCCAGCTCCATCTCGATCCCAGGAAATTCACTCGGCGCCAGCAAGTCGCGGCTGAGTGAGCCGCCAATCATCTGATGAGTTGTCATTCAGACCTGCGGCAATCGGTGAATTCTGTATGGACGAATCAGCGCACTCGAAGCCTCGTCGGGAATTCGAACTCCATTTGCCCTCAAGGCGAGCATCCTTCATTGCCGAGAGGGGCGTATGGGCGAGGCACACTTCTGTCCACAGGCCCGCCATCACCAGTTTCTTGCGGTCAGTTGCCTTGACCGCGGCGACGAGAGCAGAAGTCGGACCACGCATTGGCATTGGTCCGGTCGATCGGCTCGACCTCGGGCCAAAGTGCCGGGAGGCCCTGGAACAGCAGGTCCCTGAGGGGTCCCGACTTTCCGTTGATCGTCGCCAGCACGGTGGGGATACCCAGGGTTCACGCGGTCTTGGCTAGGGCAAGCACGTTGTTCGTCAGGTGCTCAGGCGAGATGGGTACAAGGCCGAATTCTGGATGGTGAGTTCATTGATTGTGCGCCTGGATGCGCTCCTGTCCGAGTTCAGAGTGTCGCGCGCTGCGCTATCGCGCCTCGGCTGCGTCGAAGAAGACGCCGAACCTGGTGGCGAGGAAGTCGGGCACTTCTTCGGGGGCTGAGACCGTGCAAGTGAGGGTGACTGGATGGTGGTGGACGCAGTCTGCAGCGAACCTGTCTCTGAGTCGCTCAGAGGAAAAAAAGGGAAAATCTGTAAACCTGACACTCTTCAGATTACGCCGGCGACAGATCTGGCCATGAATTGATGGACTTGCAGGCTGGTCAGGCCTGCGGAAAACTGATGGCAACGGTCGTTCCCTTCCCCAGCGTACTGGAAAGCGACAGCGAGCCGCCGAAGCTGCGAATGATGCGGTCCGCAAGGGCGAGACCCAGGCCCAGTCCTCGTGTCTTTGTGGTGAGGAATGGCGAGGGCAGTTGCTTCAGCACGTCGGCTGGAATGCCGCGGCCCGTGTCGCCAATGAGGAGTTCGACGGCGCCCGCAGCACCGCGGCGCACCACGACGCTGAGGGTTCCACCATCCGGCATGGCCTCGAGCGCGTTGGAGAGAACGCTCGCCAGCGCCTGGTTGAACATGGGCGGATCGAGCACCGCCTTGAGCCCATGACCGGAGCGATCATCGAAGTCGATGCGGATGCCTTGTCTCGCAAAGCGCGGCTCCGACTTTTGCAGAACATCGCGCAGCATGGTGCCAAGTTCCACAGGCTGGGCGGCGCCCAGGTCCGAGCGTGCATAGTTCAGGAGCTCATGGACGTGCTGGTTCATCCGGTCCACCTCGCCGAGGATGTCGGTGGCGGCCGGTTCGACCGCATCGCCCTTCTGCATCTTCAGAAGCTCGGTGCTGGAGCGGATACCGGCCAGCGGATTGCGCAGGCTGTGGGCGACTGCCCTCGCCATCTGGCCCAGTGCGGCAAGTGCCGCCATGTCGGCAAGCTCGTGCTTCTGCCTGTTAATGATGCGTGAGCTGCGGGCAACCGCGTAATAGAGGGCCGCGAACAGTAGCAGGCCTGCCAGCATGGCGGAAACCCATATGGTGAGCGTGACCCGCGAGATGATGGCCTGGAGCGCATCGGGCTTGCTGTAGAACTCGACCACGGCGACGACATTGCCATCGCCGCCCCGCACGGGGATGTAGGCCTCGATCACCTCCTCGCCCTGCGGCAGGTTGAAGGCGACGTGCTCGGTCTTGGTGCTTTCTTCCGCCTCTTCCATGCTGGCGATGATGCGGCCTTCGAAAGCTTCCTTCAGCTCGTCGTTGTCGGCAAACTGAAGGCCGATCATCTTCTCGTCGGTCGAGAAGCGGATGTAGAAGTCGGGCGAATAGATGACGGCGCGGATCATGCCCGGCAGCTTGCGGACATGGTTGGAGAAAGACTGAAGCTCCGGGCTGGGCGCGGGCGTATCGAAGAGGTGGGAGGCGGAATCCTCCGCGCTGATGATGCTGTCGAGGAATTCGCGGGCCACCTCGCCCTCGCGGTTGATGAAGCTCTGCGCCACGTAGCGCGACAGGAGGAAGGCGGTGACGGTATTGATGAGGAGGATGGCAGCGAGACTCACCACCACGAACCAAACGCGGAGGTCGAACTCCTTGGGACGCGCACCCGAATTCCCCGGCCTCACGTATAGTATTCCCGCTTGAGGGCGTGCTTTTCCATGCGGTAGCGCAGCGTATCGCGCGAGACGCCCAGTGCCTGGGCTGCCGCGGTGACGTTGCCGCCGCTCTGACGCAGCGCGTTGATCACCAGCGTGCGCTCCGCCTCGGCGAGGCTCGTGCCGTCGGCGGGCTGCGGAACGCCGGGCTGCATCTGGGCCGCGAGCGAGGGCAGCGGGCGGAGGTTGAGGTCCGCCGCGTCGATCGAGTCGCGTGCGCACATCAGGCAGGCCTGCTCCATGACGTTGCGCAGCTCGCGGATGTTGCCGGGCCAGGGGTGCTTCAGCAGCGCGGCGCGCGCTGCATCCGTGAGATGGAGATGCAGCCGGCCATATTGCTTTCGCAGACCCTCCACCATGCGTTCGGCGATGGCGGCGACGTCGCTGCCGCGGTGGCGGAGCGGGGGAAGATCGATGACGACCGTGTTGAGGCGGTAGAGCAGGTCGCTGCGGAACTCGCCGCGCGCGGAACGTTCCTCGATCGAGGCATTGGTGGCGGCGATGACCTTGACGTTGACCGGCCTGTCGCGCGTGCTGCCCACGGGGCGGATGGTGCGGTCCTCGAGCGCCTTCAGGAGCTTTGCCTGCTGGAACAGCGGCAGCTCGCCGATCTCATCGAGGAACAGCGTTCCGCCGTCAGCCGCCTGGAACAGGCCGATCTTCTTGTCGCTCGCGCCCGTGAAGGCGCCACGTTCATGACCGAAGAGCTCGGACTCAACCAGCTGCTCGGGCAGCGTTGCGCAGTTGACCGCGATGAAGGGCTGGGCGGCGCGGGGCCCCTCATAGTGAAGGGCGCGCGCGACGAGCTCCTTGCCCGTGCCGGTTTCGCCGAGGATGAGGACGGGTGGTCCAGCGAGGCTGCCGTCGGGCGAGGCGGAGCGTTCCGCCGTGGTGAGGAAGCGAATGCGGCGCTTGACCTCGGCAATCGCGGGCGAGTCGCCCACGATCCGGTCGAGCGTGCTGGTGTTCTTCTCGCGGTCGCGCTGGTAGCGCAGCGCACCTTCGAGGCGGGCCTGATCGAGAAGCCTCGCGGTGACGAGGCCGATCTCGTCCAACGAGACTGGCTTGGTGAGATAGTCGTCAGCCCCCGCTTTCATGGCGGAGACGGCGAGCTCGACACCGCCATGAGCGGTGATCATGACGAGCTTGGTCCATCGGTCCTGGCGGCGGATGTGCTCGATGAGTTTGAGGCCGAGGCCGTCCGGAAGGTTGTGATCGATCAGGACGAGATCGGGCTGGAGTTCGTCATAGCGTTGAATGGCGCCGGCGAGCGTTCCCGCCACTTCGGCCGCATGGCCCTTGTGCTGCAGGAAGGTGCGCATGTTGCGGCTGAGCAGCGGTTCATCCTCGACGATCAGAACGAGCCCGGCCATCAATGCGGGCGCTCCCTGCACGGAAGACGCATTCCACAGTCCGGCGAGGCGGTGAACGAAGGGAAATGAACCCCTTTCATCGCCGGGCCTGCTCTCGCCATTGGCGTGAAGCGGGCGCATCAGACCTCCTCCCGGAACGGGACAGGGATGGTGATGCAGCGGCAGTTTGAATCATGTGTGCGCGTGAACCTCGGTGTGCCGCCAGCGTGCGGCGTCCTCGTCATAGAGAGGCGGGCTTTGCTTGACAACTGGAGGCTCCGGCGGTTGGGGTTCGGGCCCGGGAGAAGGGGTTGATCCCCTTTCTCCCGGAGCCTGAGGAAATTCGTGGGCTTAGATGCCCACGCAGCGGGTGACCGGCGGATAGTAGACGGGCGTAGAACCCGACACATCTTCCGGCAGCGTGTCGTCCGAGCCTTTGCGGTTCTGGCGGCCGGCGCGGAGGTTGGTCTTGACCTTCATGTTCGTCTCCTGTGAGTGCGCGTCATGCGCGGGTTTTCACCGGGCACCATGCCCGGTGAATGGGTGGGGTCAGTTGCGAGGGGGATCCCCCGCCGCTGACGATCGGATGTGGCCGGCATCGATGTCGAGCACGACGCCGAGCCGCGAAGTCAGTTCATCGAGAAGGAACGGCAGGCGCTTGCCGGGCTGCTGGCCCTGGAGGCGCACATGCACGTTGATGTCCTCGGCCGCGAAGGGGCGCATCGGCGCCGGCCTGGCGAGCATGGTGTTGATGCGGGCCTGGCATTGCGCTGCGACAGCCAGCAGGGACTGCGTGTCACGCGCAAAGGCGGCAATGGCCATCGCGAGATCGGTCAGAGCCTGCGGATCGGTAACGCCGGAGGCGGCGATGATGCGGGAAAGGTCCGCTTCAAGCATGCCATCTTCCGGCAGGCGAGC
>JADCDC010000182.1 GCA_020252385.1 Aestuariivirga sp. | reverse complement strand
CAGGCGGGACCAAGCGGCGCCGAATAAGGAAGTGAACAAGCCGATCACGGCGTCTTCCCCGTACGATGGTCCTCGATGCGGGCGGCCTTCACCTTCCACGCCAGCAGGATGACGATCAGGAAGACCACAGCCCCGGCCCAAGGCAGCGCCGGCATCAGCCAGTCGGTGAGATTGAGAATGCCCACGGTGCGCTCGGTCACATCCCTCGCGCGCTCGGCTGTTTCCACGGCTGGCACCACAATGGAGGCCGCAGCCCCCGCCATGCCGGCGATGCCAGTGGCGATCTGGGCATCGGCGGCCTTCACGATGCGCGAGCCTTTCGGCTTGCCCTCCGCCCGCTCCTGGGAGACGGCGCGGGGCTTCGCCCTCTGCAGGGCCTCCACAAGGACGGGATCGATGTCCGGGCTGAGGCCCAGCCCGTTGTCGGCGCAGAAGGCAAGAACGGCGGCCCGCGTGCGGGGGCCATAGCGCCCATCCACCATCCCCACCTCGAAATACCCCAGGTCCTTCAACTGCTGCTGGACGACCTTCATCTCCGGACGTTGTGGCGCATCGGTGCACAAAGGCCTTCGGATGCCGAGCAGCCGGGACTTGGCATAACGTGCCACAGTGACCCCGTCCGACTGGTTGCCGCCCAGCACCTCGATCTGCGTGCCTGCCGCCTTGAGGAAGAACGCCACATGCCCCGTCGCGGCGGATGTGCCGCGCGTGAAGATGACGATATCTCCTTCCTTCGCCTGTTCGAGGCCGGCCACCTTCTCGCCCCAGGTGAGATAGGATCTCGCATTGAGCTTGCGCGTCGAGGCAAAGCCAGCCTTCTCCAGGCAGTGCCCGACGAAGGCGGCGCACCAGGCGACCTCGTCATGTTCCACCCAGTGGTGGCCGACGGTGCGATACATCTCCATGATCTTCGGATTGTCAGCGGAGCCCTTGAGCTCCTTTGTGCCGAGATAGCTGCGGGCGATGGTCATGTGGGTCATGGGCAAAAGCCTCCTTGTTCCGGCGAAGCCTTCTGGCCGCCGGATGGGTTGGGTCTGAAAACTGGAACGAAAAAGGTCTTGTGCCCGCTCAGGGTGGCAGCTTGGTCAGGCGCTCGAGCAGGAACTCGTACAATTTGTCGATCTTGCCCTCGATGGCGTCGAAGCGCCGGGTAATGGAGGGCTGGTCGATGCGGGCAACGTCCAGTTCCAACATGCCGACGCGGGCGCGGATGTCGTGGATGTCAGCCCTGATGGTGGCGATGTCCTTCTTCATGTGGCTGTTAGCATCGGGGACGACCGCCTCCTTCGGCTTCACCATTGCGAGCAGTGCGCCCGCCACGCCGCCCAGACCGACAATGAAGTAAACTGCCGCCGGGATGTCCCCGGTCCAGTCCTGTGCCATCGGAACTCTCCTGTCAGGTCGTGCCGGAAGCGCCGCGCCTCGGCTGCTTCAGGCTCAGTTGCGTGACAAAGCCACCGCCGCGCGAATAGCTGTGGGTGACGCTCTCGATGCGATACGGCCCATCGACGCCGAGCCTCGCCCCCGTCACGATGCAGAGCCCGTCGGGAATGGCAGCGGTATCGCCCTCGATGGTCACTGACCCCTCGCCCGCGTCGCGCTCCGAGGTCGCCCTGTCGGAGGCCGTCTGCTGGGTGGCTTCATCTTCGTCCGGCTTGGCATAACGGTGATCGTGCCGGGCATCGACCGAAAGAGAGGTGCTCTCCTCCTTGTCCTGCCATTCGGCTTTCCTTGAATCGTACCAGCGGGCCCGCGCTTTCGAGTATTGCGCTCGCCCCAGTGCTGGCGAGATATCCCAGCCATGCAAGTTGCGTCCCCACGCAGCCACGACGGCGGAGGTATAAGTCCCGCCGCGCTTCGACATGATGGCCTTCGTACCCTGAATGCGGAAATTGCCGCCGATCTCGCGGGCCAGCCTTTCTCCCATGTGGATGAAGCTCTCGTCCCGCATCTCGAAGTACTTGCGGCTGATCGATGCCAGCGACGGATCGACGTCGATCTCGGTCACGCCCGCCGCCTGACCCGCCTGCTTCAGGATGTCCTCGACCGTGCTGTCGTCGAAATGCCGCTGCTGGGCTTCCTTCGGCTTCTTTGTGGTGTCCATGCCCTTTGCCGATATCGACAGCGTACGCCCGCTGCCGCGCGAACCCGACGACCTGACCTCGTCCACGGTGCCGGTGAACACGATCCGCGCGCCCTCGCCCTCCCAGCCCAGCGCGACGATGACGGGAGCGCCGAGCCGGGGCAGCACGATGCGGCCATCGGTGTCGTCAATCTCCAGACTGGCCGTGTCGGAATGGGTGCCGACATTGTCGGAGACAGTGAGCGAGATCAGCACCGGCATGAGCGTCGTGGTAATGTTGGTGCCCGCCACTGTCACCATGAACATTGCGCGCTTCGACATAGAGGATCACCAGAGCTTGATCGGGTCGAGAACGGCCGGGGCGCGCGGCACCGGCACGGGCATGTTGAAGGTGGCGCCCACGGGAAGGAAGGCTCCGAACTCGCTCAGCCCCGGGTTCATGTCGTGGATCTGCTCGACCAACCCTGGCATGGGCCGCCTGAAGCGCCGCCACACGATGAGCGACACCGTGATGAACTCGCCTTCGACAGTGACGGGTTCGATGATCATGAGAACATCCCTGAAAACACCGAGAAGAAGGAGCCGTTGGATGGCTTCGCCGCGCGGCGCACCGAGATGTCCACGTCGATCACCCGACCGATGCCTTTAGCGTCGAGGTAGCTCGCGCGCTCGCTGACCCTCTCGATGACCACCCAGCCCATCTGCGCGCCGTCGCCGCGCATGAGATAGAGCGGGCGTCCGGCTGCGCGGGCCTGGTAGAGCTTCTTCAGGTCACCAAGCCCGCCAAATTTGTGCGGAAATATGATGGCGCGGATCGACCAGCTCTCGGCCCCCTCGCCCACCCACTCGAGCGGCGGCCTCGCGCCGAGCACCGGCTTTTCGACGAAGCTCGTCTCATGACCATGGTCGTATTCCGTGGCGTTGAACGGATAGACCTCGAAGCGGATCGGCCCCAGCGTCATCAACATCAGGCGAACCTCAGCCCGGCATCGGCATAGACGCCCCGGAAGGTCTCGCGGACCTCGTCGCGCAGCACCCGGCGGATCTGCTGGACGACGTCCTCGGGGTCAGTACGGCCGTTGAAGCTCATGTTGAACACCGGTGCCACGGTAATACCAGCGGGCAAGGATCCTGTCCTGTTCACATAGCCTGAGCGCCCGGCGGTGATGAGCTCCGGGCCGCGCTCGCCCACCAGGTAGCTCGCACCGCGGCTGATCGGACCGCCGGTGGCGCGCTTGGTCAGGTCCTCAATGGGGCCCACGCCATAAGGATCGTTCGGATCCGGCGTCAGCCCGTCTCCCGCCCCGCGCCCTCGCGGATTGACGGCGGGTGCCGGCGTCCTGCCCGTGAACGACAGCGCCGAGCTGATGCTGCTGGCGATCCCGCTGGCCCAGTTGAGAATGTCGTTGCCGATCGAGATGAGCCCATCGAAGAAAGACTGCATGAACTGCCGCCCGATGTCGTAGAGGCTGCCCAGCGACGCGGCGATCCTGCCCGGAAGCTCGGCAAACCAGCGGACGACATTGCCAACGGCGCTGCCTGCCGCAGCACCCCACGCCTGCCACGCCGCAGGCGAGATCTCGAAACTCACCTTCGACAGCCAGCCGAACAGCGTGCTG
>JADCDC010000181.1 GCA_020252385.1 Aestuariivirga sp. | reverse complement strand
CGCTCGGAAGCCACCTCGCCGACGTGCCGAAGCTCGCCAATGCAGAAGCAAACATCTGCATGTATCGCGAATACGGCCGGAAGCTCTGCGAGAATCTCGACCGCCCCTATCTCCAGGCGCCCATCGGGCTCCATTCGACGACGAAGTTCCTCCGCGCGCTGGGCGAAATCCTGGGGTTGGATCCCGAGCCCTTCATTGCGAAGGAAAAGCACACCACCATCAAGCCGCTGTGGGATCTCTGGCGCTCCGTCACGCAGGATTTCTTCGGCACCGCAAGCTTCGGCGTGGTGGCGAACGAGACCTATGCCCGCGGCCTCCAGCATTTCCTCGAGGAGGAGATGGGCCTTCCCTGCAACTTCGCGGTCTCGCGCAAGTCGGGCGAGAAGACCGACAATGACACGATCCGCAAGCTGGTGAAGGAGAAGACCCCCCTCATCCTCTTCGGCAGCTACAATGAGCGCATGTACCTGGCGGAAGCCGGCGGCCGCGCCATGTATATCCCCGCCTCCTTCCCCGGCGCCATCATCCGCCGCCACACGGGGACACCCTTCATGGGTTATGCGGGTGCCACCTACCTGATCCAGGAAGTGTGCAACGCGCTGTTCGACGCGCTGTTCAACATCCTGCCGCTTGGCACCGAGATGGACAAGGTGGAGGCCACCCCTGCCCGGCGCGAGCATGAACTCGTGTGGGATGCGGCCGCCAAGGCGGCCCTCGATGAACTCGTCGAGCGCCAGCCCATCCTCGTGCGCATCTCGGCGGCCAAGCGCCTGCGCGATGGCGCTGAGGCGCGTGCCCGCAAGGCGCAGTCCGCAACCGTCGGCGAATCCGACGTCCTTTCAGCCATCGCGGAGCTCGCATGATGGCCAGGCACCACACCAGCAACCAGTCCACTGACATCGGGAGGATACCAGCATGTCAATGATCAACGCCTCGCACCGCGAGGAGAGCAAGATCGAGTTCAGCCTTCTGATGTGGCTGGCCTTCGCGGTGTTCTTCGTGGCGATCGCCATCACGCGGCTCATCCCGCGGTCACTTCGTCCCCGTGTCGGCGGGCATGACGAGGGCAAGTCGATTTTCCAGGCGGCCAAGGCCGCCACCTACAATTCGATTCCCTTCGCCTTCATGTGAGGCGGGGAATGACGGAATTCGCAGGGCCCCTCAAGGCCAGGCGGATGAAGGCCGAGGGCTTCCACGCCCGACGCACCCGGGCCGCGCGGGATTTCAGCGGTAACAGGCCCATCTCACGACGGGCCTAAAGACGGAGGTCAGTAAAATGGCCGACAACAAGGGGTCCGGAATCTCGGGCCTCACTGAAGCCGAAGCCAAGGAATTCCATGGCATGTTCATCACGAGCTTCATTGCCTTCACGGTTGTGGCGATCGTCGCCCACTTCCTTGCCTGGCAGTGGCGCCCGTGGATCCCTGGACCCAATGGCTATGAGAGCAGCGACATCACGCCGGTGCTTCACCAGCTGACGTCGATGTTTACATAAGGAGGATTGGATATGTGGCGCATTTGGCTGTTGTTCGATCCCCGCAGGACGCTCGTCGCGATGGCGACCTTCCTGTTCGTCTTGGCACTCGTCATCCACTTCATCCTTCTCTCCACCGACCGGTTCAACTGGCTGGAAGGTGGCGTAGCAAAGAAGGCTGCGAGCCTGGATGTGACCGTCAGCGAGATGATCGGCTGAGGCCGGTCATTCCGCACACCCTTGTGGACGGAACAGGCGCTTAGGCGTTGGGTTCCGTCCACGAACCGATCTTCCGACGAAAGACATGCCGGCGAGGCGCCGGAACGGAGCAACTGCAATGGCAATGCTGAGTTTTGAAAAGAAGTATCGCGTCCGAGGCGGCACGCTGATCGGTGGCGACCTGTTCGATTTCTGGGTCGGGCCCTTCTATGTCGGGTTCTTTGGCGTGCTCACCGCCTTCTTCTCGCTGCTCGGCACGGCGCTGATCGTCTATGGCGCGGCCATCGGGCCCACCTGGAACCTCTGGCAGATCAATATTGCGCCGCCGGATCTGAGCTATGGCCTCGCGCTCGCCCCCCTGAAGCAGGGCGGCCTCTGGCAGATCATCACCATCTGCGCCACCGGCGCCTTCGTCTCTTGGGCGCTGCGCGAGGTGGAAATCTGCCGCAAGCTCGGCATCGGCCTTCATGTGCCGATCGCCTTCTCATTCGCCATCCTGGCCTTCGTGACGCTCGAGATCATCCGCCCGGTGCTGCTGGGCGCCTGGGGCCACGCCTTCCCCTATGGCATCATCAGCCATCTCGATTGGGTGTCGAACGTCGGCTACCAGTACCTGCACTTCCACTACAATCCGGCGCACATGATCGCCATCACCCTGTTCTTCACCTGCACCCTGGCGCTCGCCATGCACGGCGGCCTCGTGCTGTCGGCGACGAACCCGCCCAAGGGCGAGGTGGTGAAGACCGCCGAGCACGAGAACAGCTTCTTCCGCGACCACATCGGCTACTCGATCGGCACGCTCGGCATCCATCGCTTAGGGCTGTTCCTCGCACTTGGTGCCGTGTTCTTCAGCGCCGTCTGCATCGTCATCTCGGGGCCCTTCTGGACCCGCGGCTGGCCCGAATGGTGGAACTGGTGGCTCGATCTGCCGATCTGGTCGTGACGTGGGGAGAATGGAAACATGATGTACGAATATCAGAATATCTTCACCCGCGTTCAGGTCCACGGCCCCGCAGACCTTGGCGTTCCCATGAAGCCCGGCAGCTGGCCGCGCGAGAAGGGCACGACCACCAACTGGCTCTTCGGCATCCTGGGCGATGCGCAGATCGGCCCGATCTATCTCGGAACGCTCGGCATCGCGTCGCTGCTCTGCGGCTTCATCGCCATCGAGATCATCGGCCTCAACATGCTGGCCTCGGTGAACTGGAACCCCATCGAGTTCGTGCGCCAGCTGTTCTGGCTGGGGCTTGAGCCGCCGCCGGCGAAATATGGCCTGGCGCTGGCTCCGCTCAATGACGGCGGCTGGTGGCAGATGGCGGGCTTCTTCCTCACCGCCTCGATCCTGCTGTGGTGGCTCCGCACCTACCGCCGCGCCAGGGCGCTCGGCATGGGCACGCACATCGCCTGGGCCTTCGCCGCGGCGATCTGGCTCTACCTGGTGCTGGGCTTCATCCGGCCGCTGCTTCTGGGCAACTTCTCCGAAGCCGTGCCCTTCGGCATCTTCCCGCACCTCGACTGGACGGCGGCCTTCTCGATCCGCTACGGCAACCTCTTCTACAACCCCTTCCACATGCTCTCGATCGCCTTCCTCTACGGGTCGGCGCTGCTCTTCGCCATGCATGGCGCCACCATCCTCTCGGTGTCACGCCTTGGCGGCGAGCGCGAGATCGAGCAGATCATCGACCGCGGCACGGCCTCGGAACGCGCGGCGCTCTTCTGGCGCTGGACCATGGGCTTCAACGCCACCATGGAGTCGATCCATCGCTGGGCCTGGTGGTTCGCGGTGCTCTGCCCGCTCGTCGGCGGCATCGGCATCCTCCTCACCGGTACCGTGGTCGACAACTGGTATCTCTGGGGGGTGAAGCACGGCGTTGCACCCATGTATCCCTTCGACATGACGGCCCCGGTCCTCGATCCGGCCGCCGCACCGGCGCAATAGGAGTGACGGAATCATGAAAATCTCCGCAACCGCACTCACCGCCGCACTGCTCGGCACCGTCGTCACCGTCCTGCTCGTCATCCCGATGATGCTGCAGTGGGAACGCCCGCCGATGGTGTCGGAACAGCTGGGCTATCGCGGCCTCGGCATGGAGCAGGTCACCAACCCGAGGATCGCGAAGACTCTCGAGGCGTTGAACCAGGCGCCGGTGCCGGACGATCCCGTCGACAATGACGGCGTCCTCGTCAAGAACGATCCCGAGAACTACAAGAACGTCCAGGTCCTGGGCGATCTCGACACGGCGCAGTTCAACCGGCTGATGAACTCCATCACCACCTGGGTGGCACCGCAGGAAGGCGACAACGCCGGCTGCGCCTATTGCCACAATGTGGAGAACATGGCCTCCGACGAGGTCTACACCAAGGTCGTGGCGCGCCGCATGATCCAGATGACGCGCACCATCAACACGAAGTATGCAAGCCACGTGCAGCAGACAGGTGTCACCTGCTACACCTGCCACCGCGGCCAGCCGGTTCCCGCCAATGTCTGGTCGATCAACCCCGGCCCGAAGCAGGCCGGCGGCATGGCGGCCAGCCGCAACGGGCAGAACCTGGGCGGCCAGTCGGTCCCGGCCTACAGCTCGCTCCCCTATGACCCCTTCACCACGCTCTTCGCACCCGATGCGAAGATCAGGGTCATCGCCTCGACAGCGCTTCCCGGCGGCACGGGCGGCACGATCCAGGCGACGGAGAAGACCTACGCGCTGATGATGCACATGTCGGACGGGCTCGGCGTCAACTGCACCTTCTGCCACAACTCCCGCATCTTCTCGAACTGGGAGGAGAGCCGGCCGCAGCGCGTCACCGCCTGGCACGGCATCAAGATGGTGAGCGACGTCAACACGACCTACATGGACCCGCTTGCCCCCGTCTTCCCGGCCAACCGCAAGGGGCCCATGGGCGACGTGCTGAAGACCAACTGCGCCACCTGCCACAACGGCATCAACAAGCCGCTCTACGGCTTCAGCATGGCCAAGGAATACCCCGAACTTTCGGTGCCCAATCCATGAGGCGCCGGATCACGAGTCTTGTTGTTGATGAAACGACGGGAAACCTGCGTGCAGGTCCAGCACGAGCCGAAGTCTAAATCTGGAGGATAATCAGATGTCAGACGATCCGAACAGGGTGTGGCCCACCGGCCTCACCATCAAGGAGTCAGAAGAGCTGCACAAGCACGTCATTGACGGCGCACGCGTGTTCTTCGTGATTTCCCTCTTCGCCCACCTGCTGGCGTATATCTATTCGCCCTGGCTGCACTAAGGGAGACATGACATGAACCAAGGAAGAATCTGGTGCGTGGTCAACCCCACCGTCGGCCTGCCGCTGTTCATCGGCGGCGTCGCGGTGACGTCGCTCGTGGTGCATGCCTCGGTGATGACCCACGTGACGTGGATGGGCAAGTACTGGGAAGGCGCTGCGGCCAAGACCGCGATGACCGACACCACGATCGCGCCCGTCGCATCGAACGTCCTCAAGACGGACCAGGGATACGTCATCAAGGTGACCGTCTCCCCGGACCAGTCGCTGCAGGTCTCCTCGCTCGAGGAACCGGCGCCGGCATCCGAATAGCATGACCGTCATGCCGGCAATCTGCGCGTCTTCATCCGCGAAGCGTGGCAGGCCTTGCCTGCGAGACGGCGTCAACGTAGCGATAGGTGCACGGCTGTCGAAGATCCCGCCGCCCCCGGCGGATTGACGCGCCGTCCACCTATCGTTGACCGGTTTTGCGCGAGATAAGACCTCGAACAGGTACAAGCGATGAACCGCCTTAGTGAAAGCATGATGCGGGCATGGATCGGGCTGGGCGCCCGCTACCTGCCCTTCGCCGACGCCGCGACGGCGGACGTGCCGTTATCGCGTCTGCTCCGGCTGTCGCTGTTTCAGGTCAGCGCCGGCATGTCGCTGGTGCTGCTGGTCGGCACTCTCAACCGCGTGATGATCGTGGAACTCGGCGTTCCCGCCTCCCTCGTCGCGGTGATGCTGGCCCTGCCCCTCATTTTCGCACCGCTCAGGGCGCTCATCGGCTTCAAGTCCGACATTCACCGCTCCGAGCTCGGCTGGAAGCGCGTTCCCTTCATCTACAAGGGCACCATGGTGCAGTTCGGCGGGCTCGCCATCATGCCCTTCGCGCTGCTCGTGCTGGCGCACCAGGGCGACTCCGCTGCCCTCCCTGCCTGGATCGGCCAGCTCGCCGCCGGCATCGCCTTCCTGCTGGTGGGTGCCGGCCTCCACATCACCCAGACCGTCGGCCTGGCGCTCGCCACCGACCTCACGCCGGAGGAGCGGCAGCCGCAGGTCGTGGGCCTCATGTATGTGGCCCTGCTCATGGGCTCGATCGTCAGCGCGCTCCTCTTCGGATATCTTCTGGAGAACTTCACGCCCGGCCGCCTTGTCCAGGTCATCCAGGGCTCCGCGGTTGCCATTCTCGTGCTCAACGGCATCGCCGTGTGGAAGCAGGAGGCGCGCGGCGCCGCGCGGCCCCGCGCGGGCGTGCGCGATCCGACCTTCCAGGAAAGCTGGTCCTCCTTCATCGCGGGCGGCAGCGCCAGGCACCGCCTGGCAGCCCTGGGCCTGGGCACGCTCGCCTTCAGCATGCAGGACGTGATGCTGGAGCCCTATGGCGGCCAGGTCCTGGGCATGGAAGTGTCCCAGACCACGCTCCTGACGGCAGCCATGGCAGGCGGCGGGCTCGTCGGCTTCACGCTTGCATCCTATGTGCTCAGCCGCGGCTTCGAGCCCTTCCGCATGGCGGCGATCGGCGCCTGGGTGGGCGTTCCCGCCTTCGTGGCGATCATCGTCTCGGGCGCCATCTCGATGCCCGCCCTGTTCGTGCTCGGCACGCTGTTCATCGGCTTCGGCGCGGGCCTGTTCGGGCATGGCACGCTCACGGCCACCATGAACCATGCGCCGGCTGACCAGCGCGGCCTGGCGCTGGGCGCCTGGGGCGCGGTGCAGGCCACGGCGGCGGGCATCGGCGTGGCGCTGGGCGGCGTGATTCGCGACACGGTCGCGGCGCTGACGGCTTCCGGACCGCTGATTTCCTATGCCGCCGTCTATGTGCTGGAGGTGATCTTGCTTCTGGCGGCCATCGTAATCATGATGGCTATTTTACGGAGAACGACCAGCCTGGGGGCGGGGCACACCTCCCCCATCGAATGAAACCGCAAGGGACGCCAGTCCAGAGGGAGCTGCCATGAGCCACGAGATCACCCGCATGTTCGCCAGCGCGGACACCGCGCGCGCCGCCGCCGCCGAGCTGGCCGAGGAGGGCTTCGACGACGTCCACGTCGTGACGCCGCCCTCGCGGGAGGATGCGCCGGTCTCGGCCATCGCGGCACAGATCGCCCAGGGCCGGGTGCTGCTGGCCGATGCGCGCATCTACGCCCAGGGTGTCGCCAAGGGCGGCTCGCTCGTCACCGTGCATGCGCCCTTCGGCAGTGGCATGCTGGCCACCAGCATTCTCGAGCAGCATGGCCCCATCGCCTCCGGCATGCCGGAAGCCGCCGCCCCCAAGATCTGGGACGAAGCCGCACCCTTCTCCAGCGCAATGCACATGCCGCTCCTCACGGACGACCCGACGCCGATGTCGCGCTACATTGGCATCCGCCCGCTCGTCGGCACCGACTGCAGCATGTCGAGCGCCATCGGCATGCCGCTCCTGAGCGACAATCCGATGCCGCTGTCCTCGCTCTTCGGCATGACGCGGCTGAGCCAGAAGGCGGCCCCCCTCTCCTCGCTCCTTGGCCTGCCGCTCCTCACCCGCAGCAAGGGCGTGATGTGGTAACGCCCGCCTCCCACTCCTGATCTCCTCCCCTGAACTCACGCTCCTCTCCCCAGAGAGGAGCGTTTTTCGTTGGGGATGCACACATGAATCGGATCAGGGACGGCTGGCATCGTCCGACCCCCACCCCTACCCCTCCCCACAAGGTGGAGGGGGTCCCATGTGAGATGTGTCCGTAGTTGGTTCCCCTCCCCCCTGTGGGGAGGGGCAGGGGTGGGGGTCGCTCCGACGATTCAGTCGATTTGCATCAGCGGCGCGCGCGAGGCTCTCGAGATCGCGCGAGCCCGTGGCGAAGCGGGCAATGCGGCCTGTCGGCCGCTGCTGGCGCGGCGGCCATCCATGCGCTAACATGAATGCGATCAGCCCGAGCGAACTGACATAACTTTGCATGGCTGAAGCATGATGCGCCCTTTGGGGGAGGGATGAGTGCCAACCGTTCTGGTCATCGGTGCCGGACTGTCCGGCCTTGTCGCGGCGCGTGCCCTCTCGTCCCTGAACTACGCCGTCACGGTGCTTGAAGCGCGCGAGCGTCCCGGCGGCCGCGTCTGGACGGTCGACGGCCTCGACTTCGGCGCCCACTGGATTCACGGCACCGACGGCAATCCCGTCACCCAGCTGGCGCGCGAGTTCGACATTCCCACCCTCTTCGTCGGCGGCGACTGCAGCTACACCGGCGGATGGGACGACATTCAGTTCTGGCGCGATGGCAAGGTCCTGCCGGCGGAGGCCAAGGAGGCGAGCATCCTCGCCGCGGATGATCTGCGCGACGCGCTCGAGGAGCTACGCCGGCACCGCGAGGCGGCGGGCCTTTCCGATCTGTCGCTGGCGGAGGCTGCGGCGCTGATCTCGCAGTCCCGCGCCCTGGGGCTCGAGCCGAGCCTCGACTGGCACATGGCGCTCGTCTGCCGCGACGATTGGGCGGAAGCGCCGGAGCGCCTGTCGCTCCAGGAATGGGACGAGGGCTACGAGGTCTATGGCCCGGGCGACAGCGTGTTCCTGCATGGCGCGGCGGAATTGGTGGAGAGGCTGTCCGAAGGGCTCGACAT
>JADCDC010000180.1 GCA_020252385.1 Aestuariivirga sp. | reverse complement strand
CTCTAGCACTCTTATCCGCAAAGCGAAAGAGATAATGCGAGGGGGAACTCCGTCAGCGCGGCAGGGCGGGATCGAGGATCTTGCGGGCATCGCCCAGGTCGCGGAGCGCCGCCCGGAGCATTTCGGCATGGTTCTCCGCCAGGCGGCTCACCGGCTTTCCCTCATTGCCCTGGGCAGCCGCACTCCCGGGGAGGGGCAACGCCAGCTGCGGCTCGTTGGCGGCAGGTGTCCCGGGCTTCGACAGGCGCGGGGCGGCCTTTGCCATGCCGGGCGGCGGGGCCGAGGCCATTTCGCCCTCGCGCTTCCTGGGTTCGATCTCGCCGCGCCCGATTGCCGCCACATGGCCCGCGCCATCCTCCTTCAGGATCTTCTGGACCCCGCGGATGGTATAGCCTTCCTTGTACAAAAGGCTCCTGATGCCCTTCAGCAGCTCAACGTCGGCCGGGCGGTAGTAGCGCCGGCCGCCGGCCCGCTTCATCGGCTTGATCTGGCTGAAACGCGTCTCCCAGAAGCGCAGCACATGCTGGGGAACGTCCAGTTCTTCGGCGGCTTCGCTGATGGTCCGGAAAGCGTCGGGGGATTTTTCCACCATGGCACATCCCTCCTGCGGATGCGGCCCCTGAGCGGGGGATCAGTCTTCGTCGGAGCCCCGTTCGAGTCCGTTGATCACGTTCTTCATCACCTGGCTAGGACGGAAGACCAGTACCCGCCGCGGTGTGATCGGCACTTCCTCGCCCGTCTTGGGGTTGCGCCCGACACGACCGTTCTTGCTGCGGACCATGAACGTGCCGAAAGACGACAGCTTGACCGTTTCCCCCTCGACAAGGTGATCGGCCATCATGTCGAGCATGCTCTTGACCAGGTCGGCCGATTCGCTGCGCGACAGTCCAATCTGGCGGTGGACGGCCTCACTGAGATCGGCGCGGGTAAGCGTCTTTCCAGTCATTCTGAGCCCCCTGCAATCGCCTGAAAACTACGGCGCTCGAGTCTGATGGTCAATTGAAATCTTGGTGAAGTCAAGGGCTTACGGCAGAAGCCTCAGAAACGTGCAAGGACCGCGCCCCAAGTGAAGCCCCCACCCATGGCCTCGAACAGCACGAGATCGCCCTTGGCAATGCGCCCGTCCTTCACCGCAGCATCGAAGGCCAGCGGGATCGAGGCGGCGGAGGTGTTGCCATGGCGGTCGAGCGTCATGACGATCCGGTCCTCGGGGATGCCGAGTTTCTTCGCGGTGCCTTCGAGGATGCGCCGGTTGGCCTGGTGGGGCACGAACCAGTCGACCTCGGCCGGGCCCACCCCCGCTGCCAGCATCGCCTCCTCCATGACGGCGGCGATGTTGCCGACGGCGTGCTTGAACACTTCGCGGCCTTCCATGCGCAGGTGGCCGACCGTCTGTGTCGTCGAGGGGCCGCCGTCGACATAGAGCTTGTCATGGTAGCGCCCGTCGGAATGGATGCGGCTGACGAGGACGCCCGGGCTGAGGCGCGAGTCCGGGTGCGTTTCGGCCGCCAGCACAATGGCCCCTGCCCCGTCGCCGAACAGCACGCAGGTGCCGCGGTCGGTCCAGTCAAGGATGCGCGAGAAGGTTTCGGAGCCGATCACCAGCACGCACTGCGCCTGGCCTGCCTTGATCATCGCGTCGGCAACCGTCAGGGCATAGACGAAGCCCGAGCACACCGCCTGGACGTCGAAGGCAGCGCCCTTGGTGATGCCGAGATCGGCCTGGATCAGCGTCGCGGTGGCCGGGAAGGTCTGGTCGGGCGTCGCGGTGGCGACGATGATGAGATCGACCGCCGAGGCCGCGATTCCCGCATGCTCCAGCGCACGCTTCGCCGCGAGTGCGCCGAGCGAGCGCGTCGTCTCGCCCTCACCCGCGATGTGGCGGGCCCTGATGCCGGTGCGCTCGACGATCCACTCGTCGCTCGTGTCGACGATCTTGCTCATGTCGGCGTTGGTCATCACGCGATGCGGGAGGGCCGATCCGCATCCCTTGATGACGGATCTCACGATGTCCCTGGAGGGTTCGGTCATAGGCTGGGTTCCGGTTGCTTGGCCTCGGCGTGGCCCGGCTGCTTCAGGAGCCCGGTCATGATCTCGACGTCCGCCTTGATCTTGCTCACGAGGTCGTTCCTGACGGTTTCGAGAGCGACGTCGATGGCAGTGGCAAAACCCAGCGCGTCAGTGCCGCCATGGCTCTTCACCACCACGCCGTTGAGGCCCAGGAACACGCCGCCATTGTGCTTCCTCGGGTCCATGCGGTCCTTGAGGGCGGCGAAGGCGCCGGAAGCCAGCACCGCGCCCAGCTTCGACATCAGGGTGCGCTGCAGGCAGCGCTTCAGATAGGTGGAAAGCTGCTTCGCCGTGCCCTCCGCAGCCTTGAGCGCGATGTTGCCGGTGAAGCCTTCGGTGACCACCACGTCGACCGTGCCCTTGCCGATGTCGTCGCCCTCGACGAAGCCGGCGTATTCGATCGGAAGCTTCGAATCGCGCAGGATGCGGCCTGCTTCCTTCACCTGCTCAGCACCCTTGATCTCCTCCACGCCGACGTTGAGGAGGCCCACCGTCGGCTTCTCGAGGCCGAAGAGGCTGCGCGCCATGGCCTCGCCCATCACCGCGAATTCGACGAGCTGGCTCGCATCCGCGCCGATGGTGGCGCCAACGTCGAGAACGATGCTCTCGCTCCGGAGTGTCGGCCACATCGCGGCGATGGCGGGACGCGAGATGCCTGGCAGCGTCTTCAGGATGAAGCGCGCCATGGCCATCAGCGCGCCGGTGTTTCCGGCCGACACGGCGGCATGGGCCTCGCCGGTGCGCACGGCATCGATTGCCAGCCACATGCTGCTCTTGCCCCGGCCCTGGCGCAGCGCCTGGCTGGGCTTGGCGTCCATGGTGACGAACACCTCGGTGTGAAGGATTTCGGACCGTTCCTTGAGCTTTGGGTGGCGCTCCAAGAGGGGCGCGATGCGGCTCCGGTCGCCGACCAGCAGGAAGCGCAGTTCGGGATGGCGCAGGGCAGACAGGGCCGCTCCCGGAATCACCACATCAGGGCCGGCATCGCCACCCATCGCATCCAGGGCGATGGTCAAATGTCTTTTCTCGTTCAAGGTCTTGCCGCTAACCGCACCTGCTGCCCGCCCCGTCCGGCCAATGCCGGCGCTGATCCGTTGCAATAGGAGATTGGCCCGGAAAAGTCATTTCAAAAAGCGGCAGGCCCCCCGGGGGTTCCTACTCCGGCTTGCGGCGGGCCAGCACGGCGAAGGGCGACGGGGCCTTGGCCGGTTCATCGTCCTCGATATGTTCGGCGAAGGCCTCGCCGGGCTTCCGGGGATAGGGGTCGAGATCGAGCGCCACGGTCTCGGCCACCACCTCACCGAGATCGACCCAGCCGTTTTCGATCGGGTCGGCATCGTCCTCCTCCTCGTTCTCCACCACCGCTCCGGGCGGCAGGAAGTAGCGCGAAACGGGAATCGACACCGTTTCCCGGAAGGCCTCGAGGCTGATGACCGAGACCTGCTCGAGGTCTGCCGTGACGTGGCCTTCGAGCTTGAGGCCGCCGCCGCGCCAGGGGGTAGCCCTGATTTCCGCGGTGAGGGAATGGATGGCGGGAATCTTCATGCGCTTCGCCAGAGCCTTCAGTTCCTCAGGCTCGGCGGCGAGCTTCTCGAGCGAGCCAGCCTTGGGCACCCGGTCGGTCTGCAGCGGGCGGGAGAATTCGGGCGTGGGTCCCTGGTGTCTCATCGTGCTGGCTCCCTGAAATGGACCTTGCCGCCGGCAATGGCCCCGGTCTCCTGGGATGCGAGGTGCTGCCGCTGTTCCGCCACGTGAGCGGCGAGCAGCGAGGGCCCCTGGCCCACCGGCGCGTCGGCGTAAACGTTCCTGGCCAGGGCCGCCTGAAGCTCGTCCGGCGGACCGGCAACCGCCTTGTCATAGGCGGCGAGGCGGCCATAGAACACCTCCGCCATCTTGCGCACCTTCTTGCCCACGGAAAGATCGCCCACACCCATTTCGCGCAATGAGCGGTCCATGTCGGCAAAGAGCTCGTCGACCAGCTTCTGGCGGAACTCCTGCTCCGTGCCCTTGAGCCGGTCGAGCACCAGAAAGGCATGCAACGAGATCATGTCGAATCGCCCGTCCAGCGTGTCCGGCACGCCCCAATCGGCATAGAACACAGGGTGCCGCGCGGCAGCCACAATTGCTTCGTAACTGCTTCGCTCGGGACTTGGAGAGCGCCGGAAGAGACGTTTCAGGATCATCGTATTGCCGTTAACGGAATATGAGGGGAACTGTTTCTCTAACGGTTACGCCGAGAATGGGATAAAGATTGCTGCCGATGCAGAAAACCAAAAGAACACCTCTTTCCTCCATGTCCATTGCTGCGGCCGGCATGGCCCTGTTCCTTGCTGGCTGCTCGCCCGAGGTCGAACACCGCGGCTATGTTCCGAAACCCGGCGCCTTCAACCAGATCACGACAGGCATGTCAAAACTGGAGGTCGAGGGCATCCTCGGCACGCCGTCCACCACGGCATCCGTGCAGTTCAAGGGTGACAGCTTCTACTACATCACCTCGATCACCACGAGCAAAGCCTTCCTCACCGAGGAAACCCAGCGCGAGGTGATTGCCATCCGATTCGACGAGGCGGGGCTGGTGCGGAGCTTCGCCCAGTACGGGCTCGAGGATGGGCGGGTGATCGACGTCAACACCCGCCAGAGCCCCGTCTATGGCGAGGACACCTCGCTGATCACCGCGCTGCTGCGCGGCGCCAAGGGAACCCAGACCGGGCCGATGCTCCAGCGCAAGCTCTGAGGCGGGCTACAGGCTCAATGGATCTCATCCTCAGGGGCGGCCGGGTCATCGATCCCTCACAGGGGATCGACGCCGTCATGGACGTGGGCTTCGCCGGTGGCAAGGTCGCGGCCCTTGGCCCCTCACTGCCGGGCAAGGGCGCCCAGAGCCGTGACGTTTCCGGCCTGATCGTTGTACCTGGCCTCATCGATCTCCACACCCATGTCTATTGGGGCGGCACCTCGCTCGGCATCGATGCTGAGGAATTCTGCCGCACCTCCGGCGTCACCACGGCGGTCGACACCGGCTCGGCGGGCCCGGGCAACTTTGCGGGCTTCCGCAAGCATGTGATCGAGCGCTCCGAGGTGCGGATCCTCGCCTATCTGCATGTGAGTCATGCCGGCATCTACGGCTTTTCCAACACCGTGATGGTGGGCGAAAGCGAGGACATCCGCCTGATGGATCCCGTGACGGCCGCAGAGGTGGCGGATGCCAACCGTGACCTCATCGTCGGCATCAAGGTGCGCGTCGGCCGTCATGCCTCGGGCGACCAGGGTGTGGCACCCCTCGACATCGCGCTCCAGGTGGCGGAGGAGACCGGCCTGCCGCTCATGGCCCATATCGACGAGCCGCCGCCCTCCTACGAGGAGGTGATCGCAAGGCTGAGGCCCGGTGACGTGCTGACCCACGCCTTCCGCCCCTTCCCCAATTCCCCGGCGACGGCCCAGGGCACGGTGAAGCCCGCCGTGCTGGCGGCGAGAAAGCGCGGCGTCCTCTTCGACATCGGCCACGGCATGGGCTCCTTCGCCTTCAAGACGGCGCGCGCCATGCTGGCCAACGGCTTTCAGCCCGACACCATCTCATCCGACGTCCATGCGCTGTGCATCAACGGCCCGGCCTTCGACCAGGTCACCACCATGTCGAAGTTCCTCTGCCTCGGCATGAGCCTTCCCGAGGTGATCAAGGCCTCGACCGTCAACGCCGCCTTCGCGCTGAAGCGGCCGGAACTCGGCAGCCTGAGGCCGGGGTCGGTGGGCGATGCCACGCTGCTCTCAGTCGAGGATGGCCGCTTCGACTATGTGGACGTGGTGGGGGAGCATCTCGAGGGCCGCCAGCGAATCTTCTCCCGCGGCGTCGTCATCAACGGCGG
>JADCDC010000018.1 GCA_020252385.1 Aestuariivirga sp. | reverse complement strand
CGTCGCCGCCCTCGAGCGCGATCGCCTGGTTGATGACATTGCGGCCGCGGGCCATGGTGTTCATCTCTTCTTTAGAGGGTTTCGGCTTCCCTGCGGAGACAGGGCGGCGAATCGCTGGTCATGCAGCAAGAAGGGAGCGTCGGGGTGAACGTCATCAATCTCGAGGACAGGATCGCGGCACGTCTAGCCATGAAGGCAGCGGCCTATGGCATGGATGTCGTCCGCGAATCCGCCGGAACGTGGGCGCTGGTCGCCTGGGGCTTCAGGACGCCGGAACTCTCGGGGGTCAGTTTGCGGGAAATCGAAGCCGATCTCGACTCCTGCGATGAACTTGAACGTCAGTGGCTGACGGAGATGAGCGACGCATAGAGCTGCGGCAAGCGGTCCCGCGCCTTGCGGACGATGCTTGTGATGTTGAGTCGCTTGCGGATCGAGACACTGTCCGCGCCGACGAAGACCGGCACCGAGGTGAAGGGGCCCTTTCCGTCCGCCCCTGACCGGAACCGGGCAAGGCTGATCTTCGTGGCGTTCCGGCCCTTCTTCACCTTCGCGACGAGAAGCGGGCGCTTACCGGGGCGCTTCACGAAGGCCAGGGGGCCGATGCTCTTGCGGAACAGCTCCGGCGTCATGGGCTTGCGGCCAAGCCGCTGCGGGGCGCTGGGCAGCGCGATCCACATGCGCGGCCGGCCGCGGATCGTGGCCCCCTCCTCGAACACCCCGGCATAGGGGATCTTGTGATATATGTGAGCGGTGGCGTTCAGGCTGTTGCCACGCTTCGGATAGATATCGACGCGCAGCGCCTTGACGAACCCTGTACCCAGCCCCGCACCAGCGATATCCGCGCGGCCTTCCGTCTTCACGATGTTGCCCGCCGCGGCAATGGCACCCTGGGTGGCCGCCGCCATGTCCACATAAGGCGCGCGGAAGGCCTCCTCGAAACTTCCCTTCTCATGGCGAAAGCGGAATCGAGCGGTCATTCGCGGGTGAGCTCCTTGTGCTGGCGGCGGATCTCTTTCGCGTCACCGCGCGCCGCCAGGGCGGAGAGCGACAGCGCCTGCGCCGCCTCTCTCCCCATGCGGCGGTGGGCAAGCCGCAGGAAACCGGCGATCCGGCGCGGCGTGTAGTCCCAGACTGCTTGGGGCGGATGGCCGGCGGCGATCAGCTCCTCGACGGCTCCGGCAAGGTCGTGGCCTGCGTCGCGGAACCGCCCCCGGCGAGAAGGCCCAGCCGGGAGAGCCTTTCCACCAAAGGGCCCAGCCCCCCCGGCATGGTGAGTTCGACGATGGCGCCAAGGAGGTCGGCCTGTTCCTCGAGTGTGAGATTGTCGGCGGCCTTCTCCACATCGGCATCCCCGGGTGCGCCTGTTCCCGCCGCAATGATGGCGGCAATGACGTCGCCGCCGAGCCTCAGGAGATCCTCGAGCGCCACCTCGCGCCCCGTCATCAGCGCCCTCAACTCCGGGAACCTCGCCAGCAGATGGGCGATGCCCCGGGCCGAGACGCCGGTGACGGTGATGTCCTGCCCGCGTACCGTCACGGTACTTGTAATGGGCGCAATGTCCACGAGACCGACCATCAGGCAGCCTCCAGGTCCGTGATGGTCCCGAAAGAACCGGAAACAGCAGCGCACTCGCCGGTGAGCTCGAGTGTGCCCCACTCGTCCGAAATCAGGCTGATCGAGGACGACGGGATGAAGTCCACGGCATGGAACAGCCACTCATACTTCGGCCCGATGTCATTGGTGCCGGTGAACTTGATGGCGCCCGACACGCTGCTCTGGTCGAAGATCTGGATGACCTCGACGTCCGAAACGATGGCGGAGCTGCCCAGCACCGCCATCTTCAGGTTGTCGACCGTCCATTCGTCAAGCACAAGACGCAGCGTGCCGCTCTTCTGGATGACGACCGACTTGTCCTTGAAGCGCACGCCCGTACGGGACGAGAAGTGATCGAGCTTCTCGATCTCGGGGGTGAACTCGAACTCCGTGCAGTTCCCCATGTCCACGAAGGCGGTTCCACCCGTCTTCTTGAAGGACACGAGGCCCTTGCCCACAGTGTAATTGTCGATCGAGGCCATGAAGACCCTCCTTTGTTGATGATGTCAGTCCTGGATGTTCAGAGTTCTTCCGGGCGGAGGACGTATGTGAAGGAGAAGGAGACGCCCATCTCGCCTTCCATGCTGCGGCCACGGGCAAGCGCGGTGGCGCAGCCTTCGTAGCGAACCTGACCGTTTGAGCCGAGGATCGCCGGGAGTTCCACATCGGTGAGCACCGCCTTTACGACGCGTGCCCGCAAAACGTTGATTGCCGTGCCGAGGTCCCCCGGCTTTGCGCCGAGCAAAATATAGATCTCAGGCGTCATGGCGACGCGCCGCGGCGAGCGCGACGGCCTCGCTGAAGGATCGGAATCGTCCGCCGCCTCATCGGCATCGAGAATGACGATGGCCGGGCGCTGCTTTTCGCTGATCTCGTCCCTGTTGCGGAAGGCCGCCACGATGCCGTCAATGCCGCCGGCAATCTCCAGCAGCCGAGCGAGGATCATCTCGCGGCGGTCGGTCATGCCTCGTCCTCGATCAGGAACAGGTAGAGTTCGCCGTCCGCGTCACCCGTCGGCGCAGGCTTTGGCAAGGTGGCCTTGACGCGCCAGAGCTTGCCGTTGAGATCGAGTGTGGCGTCCTCGAGATCGTCACGCGAGAGACCCAGATCCGTCAGCTCGCGCATGCGCAGCACGGCGGCGGGGCGGATGGTCTTGACGTCGACACCGGAGCCTTCCGTCACCTCGACACCGGAAGTCCGGTCGATGACACGCAGGGGGAAGACATCGCCGTAGAGGCAGCGGATCACGGCCCCGGTGCCGAAGATTCCATAGAGCGGCCGGTAGAGCAGGTCGTTCAGGTCCATGCTGCATCCCTAGAAAATGATCCAGCCCTGCGCATGGGGACGCGCAACGGGCGTGATGTTGGCGCCGATGGCTGCCGCGAGGCCTGATCCGATTGCCTCGCCCAATCCCCACGAAACCGTAGCGGACTGCACCTCTGATCCGCCTGCACCTGCGGCCGCCGCCCTTGCGCTCGACAGGAAATAACCGGTGGCGATAGCTCCCGCGGACGCACTGCCCGAAGCCCTGGCAGGCCGGATCTTCTTTCGGGCCCTGAGCTGGGCGCGCGACACGAAGGCGGCCGCCGGGATCGGGGCGCCAAGGGTGCCGAAGGCGGATGCGCCGCCCGTGCCCGCCGCACTGGCAAGACTGCGCGCGATGCCGTCGGCTGGCGTCTCGAGTGGCAGGTTCGGAACCGGCGGGTCGAGATTGCCATCCCGGCTGAGCGCCCGGAAGCCGGTGAGGGCGGCGCGCCAGAGACCGCCGTTGAGCAGCTGCCCAGCGATCGTGTTGCTCATGGCCGTCGCCTCTCCTCAGGCTCAAGGTGCTGCGGAGGTGGCGTAGATCATCCCGTTGTAGGTCGTGGCGGTCGTTGCGGGCTTCGGGAACTCGAACAGGGCGAGTGCCGCGTCGTTGAAGATGCGCGGCGCCTGGGTCCGGCTGGTCAGCCAGTCGAAGGGCAGCAGCGCGTTGATGACCGGGAAGGCCAGGATGCCGATCGGATGGCCGATCACGAAATTGACCGCACCCGTTGCGACGAGTGCCGAACACTGCATCTGGGCCAAATCCATGACGCCGGTGTCGCCTGAAGCGAGCGGACAGAACCAGGTGTTGAGCGGCATGTCGAAGCGGTCGACGATGGCAGAGGCATTGCCGGTCACGGCAGGAAGGGTCTGGTTGTCGGTTCCGGCCTGGTTGCGATAGAGGCAGGTCGTCCAGTTGTGCGCTGTCGCAGCCAGTGCCGTGCCGCCCACCTCGATGAACAGGAAATTGCCTCCGGCATGGTCGGCTGCGGCGGGGGCCGTTGACTGATAGCGCGTGGGAACGCCCGTCACCGCTTCGGTGCCTGAGGAGTTCATGGTCTTCGCCACGTCGAAGATGCGGTCGTAGAGCATCACGGCATTGTTGATGACGGATGCCGAAAAATCCGCCCCCGTCAGATGCAGCGTGCCGCTCGACGGATTGGCGAAGGCCATGGCGCCTGTCGTTGCGGATGTCGGGGCCCGTCCGCCGGGCGCCGCGGACCCGGCCCCACCGGCAGATGGCTGGGGCCTAACCCT
>JADCDC010000179.1 GCA_020252385.1 Aestuariivirga sp. | reverse complement strand
GGTCTCGGGCTGGCGCTCGGTCTTACGCTTGCAGCCCTGAGCCTGATCGTGCTGATCCCGCTCGCCGCCCTCGTGCTGCGGGCGGCCTCGATCGGGCCTGCCGCCTTCCTCGAGATCGCGACCGATCCCCGCACGATCGGCGCGCTGCGCCTGTCATTCGGCACGGCGCTGGCCGCGGCGGCGATCAACGCCGTCTTCGGCCTGCTCATCGCCTGGGTGCTGGTGCGCTACCGCTTCCCGGGCCGGCGCATCATCGATGCCGCGGTGGACCTGCCCTTCGCGCTCCCCACCGCGGTGGCGGGCATCGCCATGGCGGCGATCTATGCGCCGAACGGCCCCATCGGTTCGATTGCCCAGGCCCTGGGCTTCAAGATCGCCTACACGCCGCTCGGCATCACCATCGCGCTGATCTTCATCGGGCTTCCCTTCGTGGTGCGCACGGTGCAGCCGGTGCTCGAGGAGGTGGAAACCGAGATCGAGGAAGCCGCCGCCCTGCTCGGCGCCAGCCGGCTGCGCACCGTCTTCCAGGTGGTGCTGCCGCATGTCTACCCGGCCCTTCTCACCGGCTTCGCGCTCGCCTTCGCGCGCGGTGTCGGCGAATACGGCTCGGTGATCTTCATCGCGGGCAACATCCCCATGGTGTCGGAGATCGCGCCGCTCCTCATCGTCATCAAGCTGGAGGAGTTCGACTATGGCGGCGCCACCGTGATCGCCACCGTGATGCTGGCGATCTCCTTCGCCATGCTCTTCCTCATCAACGCCATCCAGGGCTGGAGCCGGACCAAATATGGCAATGTCTGAACGCCTGCTGCCGCTCGCGCACCAGCCCGAGCGCGCCACCAGCGAAACCGGGCTCACCAAGGCGGTGCTCATCGCGATCGCCGCGCTGTTCCTCTGCGCCATCCTGTTCCTGCCTCTGGTCATGGTCTTCCTCGAGGGCTTCCGCAAGGGGACTGAGGTATTCCTCGAAAGCTTCGCCGAGCCGGACACGCAGGCGGCGATCCGCCTCACCCTGCTGGTGGCGGCGATCGCGGTGCCGTTCAATGCGATCGTGGGGCTTGCCGCGGCCTGGGCCATCGCCAAGTTCGAGTTCAGGGGCAAGAACCTGCTGCTCACCATGATCGACCTTCCCTTCTCGATCTCTCCCGTCATCTCAGGGCTGGTCTATGTGCTGCTGTTCGGCGCCCATGGCTGGCTGGGGCCGTGGCTCGACAGGCATGACATCGAGATCATCTTCGCCGTGCCGGGGATCGTGCTCGCAACCGTGCTCGTCACCTTCCCCTTCGTGGCGCGCGAACTGATCCCGCTCATGCAGGCGCAGGGGACGGCGGAGGAGGAAGCGGCGCTGACGCTCGGCGCCTCCGGCTGGCACACTTTCTTCCGCGTCACGCTGCCCAATGTGAAATGGGCGCTGCTCTATGGCGTGCTGCTCTGCAATGCGCGCGCGATGGGGGAATTCGGCGCCGTGTCGGTCGTCTCAGGCCATATCCGCGGGCTGACCAACACCATGCCGCTGCACATCGAGATCCTCTACAACGAATACAACTTCGTCGCGGCCTTCGCGGTGGCCTCGCTGCTGGCGGGCCTCGCCCTGCTGACGCTCGTCGCCAAGAGCCTGCTCGAATGGCGCTTCGCCGGCGAACTCGCCGCAAGCCACCGCCGCCACTGATTTGAAGGAGTGATGACATGTCCGTTCCCGTGAGCGTCAGGAACCTCGAGAAGAATTTCGGCCGCTATCCCGCCCTGAAGGACGTGTCGCTCGACGTCGCCGCGGGCGAACTGGTGGCGCTGCTGGGGCCTTCGGGCTCCGGCAAGACCACGCTGTTGCGCGCCGTGGCGGGTCTCGAACAGACCGATGCGGGCCAGGTGCTGTTCGGCGATGTCGATGCCGGCAGCCTCAGCCTGCGCGAACGCCGCATCGGCTTCGTGTTCCAGCACTATGCCCTGTTCCGCCACATGCGGGTGTTCGACAACATCGCCTTCGGCCTGCGCGCAAGGCCGCGCCGGACCAGGCCATCGGAGGAGGAGATCAGGGTCAGGGTCACCGAACTCCTCAGCCTCGTCCAGCTCGAGGGTCTCGAGCAGCGCTATCCCGCCCAGCTTTCTGGCGGGCAGCGGCAGCGCGTGGCGCTCGCCCGTGCCCTTGCCATCGAGCCGCGCGTGCTGCTCCTCGACGAGCCCTTCGGCGCGCTCGACGCGCGTGTGAGGAAGGACCTGCGCAAATGGCTGAAGCAGTTGCACCGCCGCACCGGCCACACCACGCTGTTCGTGACCCATGACCAGGACGAGGCCTTCGAACTCGCCGACCGCATCGCCATCCTGAACCATGGGGTGATCGAGCAGGTCGGATCGGCGGACGACATTCTCCAGCGGCCGGCAACGCCCTTCGTCGCGTCCTTCATCGAGGGGATCGGCAGGAAGCCCGGCGGCGTGCCGCTCGCCACTGCGGCGGAGTGACTGCGTCTCAGTCCTTCGCCGCGGCGCGGAAACCCATGGCGAGGACGAAGAGCTCGGCCGAATCATCGCGGCTCGCCATCGGCTTGACGTGGCGGACGCTGGCGAAATCCTTCTTCATCAGCTTCAGCATCTCGCCCTCGGTGCCGCCGCGCAGCACCTTGGCGAGATAGGTGCCGCCGGGCTTCAGCACCTGCCTGGCGAAGTCGTAGCCCGCCTCCGCCAGCGTCATGATCTGGATGTGGTCGGTCTGGCGGTGGCCCGTTGCGTGGGCCGCCATGTCGGAGAGCACGCAATCGGCCTTCTCGCCGCCCAGCGCCTCGATCAGCAGGGCTGGCGCATCCTCCTCGAGGAAATCCTTTTTGAAGATGATGACCGAGGGGATCGGGTCCATGCCATGCATGTCGATGGCGATGACCTTGCCGCGGCCCTCCTCGGCCTTCACGCGCTTCACCGCCACCTGGCTCCATCCACCGGGTGCGGCACCCAGGTCCACGACGCGGCCTCCGGGCTTCAGGAAGCGGTACTTGTCGTCGATCTCGGTCAGCTTGAAGGCGGCGCGCGACCGGTAGCCGAGCTTCCGCGCCTCCTGCACGTAAGGATCGTTCAGCTGGCGCTCGAGCCAGTTCTTCTGCGAAACCGTGCGGCCCTTGCCGGTCTTGACGCGGACCTTGAGGCGCACGCCAGGTTTCTTGCCACTGCCGGGACGGCTCATGCGGCACTCCCATAGGTGCCGTCCTGCTTCATCAGCAGGGTCAGGATCCCTTCGCGCAGGCCGCGGTCGGCAACCCGGATGCGCTCTGCCGGAAAGGCCAGGCGGATCTCCTCCAGGATGGCGCAGCCCGCCAGCACGAGATCGGCCCGCTCGCGCCCGATGCAAGGGTTGGCGGCGCGCTGCTCATAGCTTGCGTGCAGCAGGCGGTAGGTCACCGCGCCGAT
>JADCDC010000178.1 GCA_020252385.1 Aestuariivirga sp. | reverse complement strand
TGGTTACGTCGTTCCCAAGGAGGGTTCGCTCCTCTGGCAGGACACGCTCGCCATTCCGAAGGGCGCGCCGCACCCGCAGAACGCCCATGCCTTCATCAACTTCCTGCTTGATGCCGAGGCCGGTCGCGAGATCGCGGAGACGATCCTGTATGCCACCGCCAACAAGGCGGCGAAGGATCTTGCCCCGGCTGAATACCGGGACAATCCGGTGATCTTCCCATCGGCGGAGGTGATTGCCAAGTGTGAGCCCGCACTCTACCTCGGCGAGGAGGTGACCAAGCTGCGTGATGAGATCTGGACGCGGATCCAGGCGGCCTGATCCGAACTCCGGCAGCAAACATCGGTTCGTTTGACTGCTTCGACGCATCGGCTTCGGCCGGGTGAATTCGCCCGGCCGAAGTAACCCCGGGGCCGCAGAGAGCTGTTGAGCTGGAAAACGATCGCGCCATTCTCCGGACGCTCCGTCCGCCGGACTTCGATGTTGCTGCACTTTCTGGCTTCGCAACCGAAGCCTATGGCGTGAACGAAGGCTGGATCCCCCTCGAAGGCGAGCGGGATCAGAATTTCCGGGTTCGCCTCCCGAGCGGCCGAAGCGCTGTGTTCAAGCTCTGCCATCCGGAGGAGGGCGAGGACGTCATCCTCTGCCAGGCCGAAGCCCTCGAACATATCGCCGCGGTCGATGCCGATCTCCCGGTACCCCGTCTGATCCGTACCCGGGATGGCCGGCCTCTCGGCCGGATGGTCCATGAGGGGGCCGCCTATCCCGTCATGCTTCTCTCGTGGCTCGACGGCGAGGTGCTTGGGCAGAACACGCTTTCACCTGAAGCACTCCATGATCTCGGCCGCATGCTGGCGCGGCTCGGCATGGCGCTGCGGGGCTATGTGAGCGCTGCTCCCGCGGCGCGCAGCCTTGCATGGGACACACGCCACGCTCACCGGCTTTCGCCCTTTGCTGTGCGGCTTGCGGAGGATGAGCGGGAGCTGGCGCAGGACATCCTGGAACGCCATGCCGCGGCAACTGTTCCCGCCATGCAGCGCATGCGCAGCCAGATCATCCACGGCGACGTTCACCCGTACAATGTGCTGATCGGACCGACCGGCTTCATTGGCGGAATCATCGACTTCGGGGACATGGTTCACGGGCCCCTCATTCTCGATCTCGCCAACGCCGCGGCCGACTTCCTGAGCGCCGAGGCCGATCCGGCTGAAACCATCTTCGAGATGGTGCGCGGTTACCGAAGCGTGACGCCTCTCGAGGAGGCGGAAGCCGATTGCCTCATTGATCTGATCGAGACGCGGCTGGTGATGACACCCCTGATCGACGCCCTCAAGAGCGCAAGCGGAATCAGGCCCCAAGGCTATTTCGAGACCTTCAACAGCCGCAGCATGCCAATGATCCGCCTGCTGAGGAAGATCGGGCATCAACGCCTGAGGGGCCTCATCCGCCGTGCCGCAGCCTATCCTGCGATACCTGCGGGGCCAGCTCCTGCGGACGAGCAAAGCCTCACCCGCCGCCGCCGCTTCATGGGGGAGAAACTTTACGTCTTCTACGATCCCCCGCTTCATGTCGTGAAGGGCGAGGGCGTCTGGCTGCAGGACGCGGGTGGCCGGCGCTATCTCGATTGCTACAACAATGTTCCCCATGTCGGGCACTGCCATCCCTATGTCACCGAGGCGATTGCCCGCCAGGCCAGAACGCTCAACACCAATACGCGCTATCTCACTGACCAGTCTGTCGAGTATGCCGAGCGCCTCGTGGAACTGTCCTCCGAGGGGCTCTCATCGGTGGTGTTCGTCAACTCCGGAAGCGAGGCGAATGACCTTGCATGGCGGATGGCAAAGGCCCTCTCGGGTCATCGCGGCGGGCTTGCCATGGATTTTGCCTATCATGGCGTCAGCGAAGCGATGGATGCCTTCTCGCCATCCAATGCGCCCGATCACTGGAATGCGCCACATGTCCGGTTGCTGCCCGCGCCATGCCTTTACCGCGGCGTATTTGCTGGTGACACGGACGGGCTTGGTGAGCGCTACGCGGCGCTGGCAGATCCGCTGATCGCGGAACTTGAAGCCGAGGGCTTTGGGGTCGCCGCGGCGATTGTGGATTCCGCCTTCATGACCAACGGCATTCTCGACGCTCCCCCAGGCTATCTCGAGGGGATCCTCCGCAGGGTGAGGAAGGCCGGCGGCCTGTTCATCGCGGATGAAGTGCAGTCAGGCTTCGGCCGCATCGGCGCCAGCTTCTGGGGCCACAGACATCACCGCATCGTGCCGGATTTCATCACCATCGGAAAACCGGCGGGAAACGGCCATCCGGTCGGCGCCGTCATCACCCGGCCCGAAATCCTCGCCCACTTCCTGAAGACGGGACCCTTCTTTTCGACCTTCGGTGGAAACAATGTCGCCTGCGCCGCCGGCCTTGCCGTCTTGGACGTGATCCGGGACGAGGATCTCGTCGAGAATGCCCGCAGCGTGGGCGATTATCTGCGGGTTGAACTCAAGCAGCTCATGTCGAGGCACTCATTGATCGGGGACGTCCGCGGGGTCGGCCTCGCAACCGGCGTGGAACTGGTGAGGGACCGCAGGACAAGGGAGCCGGCGGCAAGCGAGACGACGAGACTGCTCAATCTTCTCAGGGACGAGGGCGTTTTGATCGGGAGCGAGGGAAAGCATGGCAACGTGCTCAAGATCCGGCCTCCCATTGTCTTTACACGGGAAAATGCAAATTTTGCAGTGGCGGCGCTCGACCGGGCGCTTGCAAGACTCTAGCGCGGGGTTGCCGCTTGCAGTTCTGCTGGGCTAACCTACAAGCATAAGAAAACACAGACGGGGAGTAAGGGCATCTTGGATAACTGGAAGCAGAACCCAAGGGTATTCTGGACCCTGGGATTGCCGCCGTCGATCTGGCTGCTTTTGTTCTTCATCATCCCCCTGGGTTTTCTTTTCGTCATGTCGTTCAGCGACAAGGCGGTCATCGACGGCCAGATCTCGATCAACGAATATGACTATCTGACGGGCTTCTCGAACTATATCCGGGCGGTCGATCCGCTCTATCTCACCATCATGTGGAAGTCGATTTGGATCAGTGCGCTCGCGACGGCGCTCTGCCTGGTCGTTGCCTATCCCATCGCCTTCGGCATCTGCTTCGCGCCCAACAGGTGGAAGCCTCTGCTTCTTCTTCTCGTCGTGCTGCCCTTCTGGATCAACCTGCTGATCCGCACCTACGCCCTGATCGCGGTGTTCCGCACGCGGGGCTATGTCAACGAGGTCCTGGGTCTTGTGGGGCTTGGACCTTTCGAGATGCTTTACAACGACTTCGCGGTCATCTTCGGGCTGGTCTATGTCTACATGCCCTTCATGGTGCTGCCGCTCTACGCCACGATCGAGAGGCTGGACAAGTCCTTCCTGGAAGCCAGTCTCGATCTCGGGGCCTCGCAGTTCCAGACCTTCCTGCGTGTCACCGTTCCGCTGACCATGCCGGGCATCATCTCCGGTGTCATCCTTGTGTTCATCCCCTGCCTCGGTACCTTCCTCACACCCGAACTGCTGGGTGGAGCGAACGCCATCATGATCGGGAACGTGATCGAGCGTCAGTTCAAGGCGGCAAATGACTGGCCCTTCGGTGCCGCACTGTCCTTCCTGCTGATGTATGCGACCTTCGGCGCCCTGGCGCTTCGCTACCTCTTCACCCTGCGCAGCAAGGGAGTGGGGGTATGAGGTCCGCAGCCAAGCTCAAGCCGGGGCAGGGGCCCCTCGATTACGGCAACCGCACCTGGCTGAAGGTGCTGTTCGTCTCGATCTTCTTCATCCTCTATGCCCCCATCCTGACGTTGATCGCCTTCTCCTTCAACACCGACCGGCGCGGCATCGTTTGGCGCGGCTTCACCTTCGACAACTACGTGAAGGCCTGGAACAATGATTCCCTCATCGAGGCGCTCACCAACTCCCTGGTGATCGCCTTCGTCGCCACCATCTTCGCGACCATTCTCGGCGCGCTTGCAGCACTTCTCCTCTGGCGTTTCCGCTTCCCCATGAAGGGTGGCTATGAGGGCTTCATGGCGCTCCCCATCGTCATCCCCGAGATCTGCATGGGTGTCGCGCTGCTGCTGTTCTTCGTGAACTCCGGCATGATGGGTTTCTTCGTCAGCATGCCGTGGCCTCTCAACCTCGGGAACATCATCATTGCCCACGTCACCTTCTGTTTTCCCTTCGTGGCTGTCGTGGTGCGATCGAGGCTCGTGGGCTTCAACCGGCAACTGGAAGAGGCATCGAGGGACCTCGGCGCCAGCGAGTGGCAGACCTTCTGGTCGGTGATCCTGCCCTACATGAAGCCGGGCCTCATCGCCGGTGCGCTGCTTGCCTTCACGCTGTCTCTCGATGACTTCGTCATCACCTTCTTCACCTCAGGGCCGGAAACCGTTACCTTCCCGGTGAAGGTCTACTCGCTGGTCCGCCGCGGCGTCTCCCCCGAGATCAACGCGGCTTCTACCGTGTTGATCGTCATCACGGTGGTCGCGACCGTTCTAGCAATGAAACTCCAGGCGCCGCCCAAGGCGGACAAGGGCTGAACAAGATGTCGGATGCTATTGTCTCGATCCGCAATGTCACCAAGTCGTTCGGGGGCGGAATAACCGCTGTGGACAGGGTGTCCCTCGACATTGCGCAGAATGAGTTCTTTGCCCTGCTCGGTCCCTCGGGCTGTGGAAAGACCACGCTGCTCCGCATGATCTCCGGTCTCGAGACGCCCACCTCGGGCCAGATCATCATTGCCGGCGAGGACATGGCGTTCACCCCGCCCAACAAGCGGCCCACCAACATGGTCTTCCAGTCCTATGCTGTGTTCCCGCACATGACTGTGGAGCAGAACGTGGCCTATGGCCTCAAGGTCACCGGCGTTCCCGGGGATGAGATCAGGCGCCGTGTCGGCGAAGCGCTGGAGATGGTGAAGCTGACCCAGCTTGCCACCAGGAAGCCCGACCAGATGTCGGGCGGCCAGCGTCAGCGCGTGGCGCTGGCGCGCGCGCTGGTGAAGCGGCCCAAGGTCCTCCTGCTGGACGAACCGCTGTCCGCACTCGACGCCAAGCTTCGTGACGACATGCGCCTCGAACTCACCAGGCTTCAGGAAACCGTCGGCATCACCTTCATCATCGTCACCCATGATCAGGACGAGGCCCTTTCCATGGCCAGCCGCATCGCGGTGATGGATCGCGGCTCGGTGCAGCAGGTGGCCAGCCCCGCCGAACTCTACGAGCATCCAAGAACCCGCTTCGTGGCGGACTTTATCGGCAAGGTGAACCTCATCGATGCGCGCGTCCATCGCCAGATCGGACGCAAGATCGACTGCGAGGTCCGTGGCGTCGGCCGCATGGAGTTGCTGAGCGACGGTCTGGTCGGCGCTCAGGTCGCGATTGCAGTGCGGCCGGAGAAACTCAAGATTGCCTCGCAGGAGCCTTCCTCGGCGATCAGGGTCATGGGCAAGGTGCGGCACGTCGCTTATTTCGGCGATACGAGCCATGTGGTGATCGAGGCTGCGGATGGACTGTCCCTGTCGGTCAATGTCCAGAACGAGTCACGCCATGGCGGATCGGGTGTCGAGCGTGGCCAGCCCGTGTGGGTGCATTGGTCGCCCGAAGACTCGATCGTTCTCACGGAGTAGGCGTCATGAGCCTTGAGATGAAGCCGGAAGGTCCACTTCCTGGCGACAATGCGTTTCGCCGGGAGAGCCTCAAGGGCACGCAGTGGGAGCCGACCTATGCCGGGGCACTGTCCTTCATGCGCCGCAAATATACGCGCGACCTTGCAGGCGTTGACATCGCGGTGACGGGCATTCCGTTCGACCAGGCGGTTTCCCACCGCTCTGGCACGCGCATGGGGCCGGCGGCCATCCGCAAGGCATCGGCCGAGAATGCCTGGGGTCCGTTCTGGCCGTGGAACTTCGATCCCTTCGAGACGCTGGCCGTCACGGACTATGGCGATTGCTTCTTCGACTGGGGCCGCAAGGAGGACTTCCCGCAGCGTCTGGAGGAGCATGCCGCAGGCATCATCTCGGAAGGCGCGGAGATGATCGCGCTCGGCGGCGACCACTACATCACCTATCCGCTGCTCAAGGCGCATGCGAAGCGGCATGGCCCCTTGTCCCTCGTGCATTTCGATGCCCATCGGGATGTGGAGCCTGACGATGGAGGCCGGATCGACCACGGCACCATGTTTGGTTATGCGGTGAGGGAAGGCCTGATCGATCCCAGGGCGTCGGTGCAGGTTGGCATCCGCACGGTGTTCGCGGGTGAGCGCGGTTTTGGCTTCCGCATCATCAACGCCGACGAGGTGCATGACAGTTCGGCAGGGAGGATTGCCGAGATCATCACGCAGGTGGTGGGGTCCAGAAAGGCCTACCTCACCTTCGACATCGACTGCCTCGATCCGTCGGTGGCTCCGGGCACGGGAACGCCGATACCGGGGGGCCTCACCTATCACCAGGCAGCGTCCATCCTGCGCAAACTGACGCCGATCAATTTCGTGGCGATGGATGTCGTCGAGGTGTCCCCGCCCTACGACCACGCCGAGATCACGTCTCTCGCGGCGTCTTCCCTTGTCATGGAATATCTCTGCCTCAGGGCCTGGCAGAGGGGTGCCCGGCCCATGACCATCACCGAATAGTTCCGAGCGCCCGATCCTTGTTGCGCACGGCATAGCCGGCCTGCAGCGGCCACTGGGCGTAGCTTGCGTCTCCGCCCAACTCCCGCATGGCGTGGAGCGGCCAATTGGGATCGTCCAGCGCCTGGCGCGCCAGCGCGACGAGATCGGCCTGCCCCTCGGAAAGGATCCGCTCGGCCTCCTCCGCCCGGGTGATGAGGCCCACCGCCACTGTCGGAACATCCGCGCCCTGGCGGATCGCCTCCGCCAGCGGCACCTGATAGAGCGGTGCGACGGGGATCTTCGCGCCATCGAAGCCGCTCGAGGTGCAGTGGATGGCGTCGAAGCCGATGGCCTTCAGCGCCTGTGCATAG
>JADCDC010000177.1 GCA_020252385.1 Aestuariivirga sp. | reverse complement strand
CGAACGGAGCGATGCCGATGTCCAGCACCTGATGCAGACAGGCGGCGACGCGGTGGTGCTGGAGCTTTCGGGGCACCTGTTCTTCGGCACCGCCAACCGGCTGCTCGAGACGGTGCGCGGCGAACTTGGTGCGAGCCCCAGGCCGCGCGTGGTGATCCTCGATTTCTTCCGGGTGCGCGGGCTCGATGCCTCCGCCTCGCACTCGCTCGACAAGCTGGCGAAGGCCTGTTCGAGGGCGAGGGTGAGGCTGGTGCTGAGCGGCATTGGCCCGAAGCTGAAGGACGCCTATCTGCGCGGCGCCACCGACTTCAGCGCCAGCCGTCTTGCGCCCACACTCGACGCGGCACTGCGCGCCGAGGAGGACTTCCTGCTGGCGGAGCGGGGGCGGGCGGACCCATCCGATGCGGAGGACGGCGCCGCGCTGCCGCTCGGGCCCCTTGGCGGGATTGCCGCAAGCTTCCCGCAGGTGACGCTGAAGCAGGGCGAGGTGCTGCTGGCGCAAGGGGCGGCGTCGAGCGAGATGTTCGTGCTGCTTTCGGGCGCCATGCACGCCGAGGTGAGCCGGCCCGACGGAAGCACGGCGATCGTCGCGCGCTTCGTGCCCGGCGCCATCGTGGGCGAGATCGCCTTCTATTCCGGCGTGCCGCGCACCGCGACGGTGATCGCCGACGATCACGCCGTGCTGCTGCGCATCGACGCTGCCACACTGCGCGCACCGGATGGACCGGCGACACCCGCGGAAACGGTGCATGAATTTGCCGCGACGAGCCTTGCAAGGCGGCTCAGGACTGCGACCCTGCTGCTCAGGGATGCGGAGATCTAGCGTCTTCGCGCGCGGTCGGCAGCGCCAGCGTGGCGGCGAAGCAGCAGCACAGCATGAGGGCCGAGCCCGCAAGACAGGCGGCAATCCCGCCCCACTGGTAGAGAAGGCCCGACAGCTGCGTTCCGGTGAAGCGGCCCGCGGCATTGGCGGCATAGTAGAAGCCCACGTCCTCCGCCGCCTTCTCGGACCCCGCATAGGCGAGGATCAGGTAGGAGTGGAGCGCGGAATTGACGGCGAAGGCCGCGCCGAAGACGGCGAGACCCACGACGAGGATCAGATCGGGGCGAAGAGCGCTCGCCCCCCAGAGTGCGGCGATGATGAGGGCGGGCACGAGCGCCAGCAGGGCCGACCACAGCCGTGCGGCGGGCACTTCGGCCGACAGCCCGTCGGCGCTGCGGCGGATCAATGCGGGGGCCGCGGCCTGGATGAGGCCGTAGAAGATCGTCCACAGCGCCATGAAGGCGCCGACCATGGTGAAGCTCCAGCCGCTGGCATAGAGGAACACCGGCACGCCGACCACGAACCACACGTCACGCGCGCCGAACAGGAAGATGCGCGCCGCGGCCAGCAGGTTGACGCCCCTCGACTTGCCGAAAAGCTCGCGCGCGGAGGAACTGGCCTTGCTCTTGCCCAGCATGGGCGGCAGCGACAGGGCGACCGCAAGGAGCACCAGCGCCAGCATGCCCGCCATCGCCCACAGCGCCATGCGGAAGCCGAGGAGTTCGAGCAGCAGCCCGCCGAGGAAGAAGCCCAGCCCCTTCATGGCGTTCTTGGAACCGGTGAACCACGCGACCCAGCGGAAGAGCCTGCCCTCCGCGTTCTCGGCGCGGGCCTCCTTCTCCGCCACCTTGATGGCCGATTTCGATGCGGTCTTCGTGAGGTCCTTGGCGACACCGCAGATGCCCTGCGCCACGACGACCCAGGCCACGGAGAGTGCCGCCGCCCAGCTGGGCGACAGGGCCGACAGCAGCAGGAAGCCGATGATCTGGGTGAAGAGGCCCACGGTGAGCATGCGGGTGATGCCGAAGCGGGTGGCGAGCCAGCCGCCGATGACATTCGCCGCGATCCCCGCCGCCTCGTAGAGCAGGAACAGGAAGGACAGCACGAAGGGCGAATAGCCGAGCTTGAAGAAGTGCAGCAGCACCAGCATGCGCAGCGCGCCGTCCGTCAAGGTGAAGCCCCAGTAGGCGGCGGTGACGATGGCGTAGTTGCGCGTGCCCTGCGTCATGCGACGCCGCGTTCGCGCAGGTGGCAGGCGAGGTCCACCATGCGGCAGGCATAGCCCATCTCGTTGTCGTACCAGGCATAGACCTTGAGGAGCGTGCCGTCGGTGACCAGCGTCGAGAGGCCGTCAACGACCGAGGAGCGGGTGTCGCGCGCATAGTCCGCCGAGACGAGCGGGCGCGGCTCATAGCCCAGGATGCCGGCGAGATCGCCCTTTGCCGCGGTCTCGAAGAGCGCGTTCACCTCCTCCTTCGTCGTCCCGCGCTCAAGCTCGAAGACGCAGTCGGTGAGGGAGGCGTTGAGAACGGGTGCGCGCACCGCGTGCCCGTCGAGCTTGCCCTTGAGCTCGGGATAGATGAGGGCGATAGCCGTGGCGCTGCCCGTGGTCGTGGGCTGGAGCGAGAGCATGGCGGAGCGGGCGCGGCGCAGGTCCTTGTGGGGCGCGTCGACCACCACATTGGTGTTGGTCGGATCGTGGATCGTGGTGATCTGGCCATGCCGGATGCCGAGATTCTCATGCACCACCTTGACCACCGGCGCGAGGCAGTTCGTGGTGCAGGAGGCGGCGGTGACGATCCTGTGCAGGGCAGGATCGTAGAGCTGGTGGTTGACGCCCACGACCACGTTCAGCACATCCGGCTCCTTCACCGGTGCGGCGACGATGACGCGGCTTGCGCCGCGCTTCAGGTGGCCGTCGAGCGTTGCGTGGGTCAGGAACTTTCCGGTGCATTCGAGGACGACGTCGACGCCCATGTCGCCCCAGGGAATGTCAGAGGCGGTGGCATGGGCCGAGAAGCCGATCTCGCGTTCGCCGATGCGAATCGCGTCGCCGGCAAACGAGATGGGTGCCCGCCAGCGGCCCTGCACCGAATCGAATTCGAGGAGATGGGCCGTGGCGGCCGGCCCGCCCTTGATCTCGTTCACATGCACGATGTCGAGCCGGTTTCCGGCGCGCGGATCATCCGCGCCGCGCTCCGCGGCCCCCAGAGCGGCACGCAGCGCCAGCCGCCCGATGCGGCCCATGCCATTGATCCCGACTCGCATGGAAAACTCTCCCTGGTTCAGCCGGCACGCCTGATCGTGCCCTCGAGCTTCGTGGCCCGGGCGACCGTGTTGGAGATTGTGCCGTACTTTCTGACATTCGTGTGAAGGAGCTCAAGCCGCCTGTCATCTTCCTCAGTGTCGACGATGAGCTCGTAGGTCACCTCGGTGATCATGGGCGGCGCATCCTGGCGGAGGCCGTGGAGCTTCACCTCCACACCCTCGAACTGGAAATGGATCATCGGCGCCACGCGCTCGATACCCTTGATCATGCAGGCCGCGATGGCGGCAAGCAACAGCTCGGCCGGGTTGAAGGCATCGGCACGCCCCTTCATGTCCGTGTCGAGGGTAAGGCGGGCCTCCTTGGC
Source organism: Aestuariivirga sp. (assembly GCA_020252385.1). GTDB lineage: Bacteria > Pseudomonadota > Alphaproteobacteria > Rhizobiales > Aestuariivirgaceae > Aestuariivirga. The sequence goes on along the minus strand of JADCDC010000177.1, from coordinate 3,183 downwards.
CGTCGCCTCGCTGCCATGGGAATCGAGCCTGCGGGCCGAGACGCGGTATTCAAGCATGGGGCTTCAGTCCTTTCTCGTACCAGTTCCTGGAACCGTTCACGATCTTCACCAGCGAGAGCATGACGGGCACCTCGATCAGGACGCCGACCACGGTGGCGAGCGCGGCGCCGGAGTTGAGGCCGAACAGGCTGATCGCCGCGGCCACCGCCAGCTCGAAGAAGTTCGACGCGCCGATGAGGGCCGAAGGGGCGCCGATGCAATGCGCTTCGCCCGCGAAGCGGTTCCACACATAGCCGATGCCGAAGATCGCATAGGTCTGGATGGCGATGGGAACCGCGAGGAGCGCGATGACGAGAGGCTGCGCCAGGATCTGCTCGCCCTGGAAGGCGAACAGCAAGACCAGCGTGGCGAGCAGCGCCAGGAGCGAGACGGGTGCTATGGCTTTCAGGAATCCGTCGAGGCGGCCCTTCGCCACCAGGCTCCTGCGGATCGCCTGCGAGATGACGACGGGAACGACGATGTAGAGCATGACCGAGAGCAGCAGCGTCTCCCACGGCACCACGATCGACGAGAGGCCGAGAAGCAGCGCCACGATGGGCGCGAAGGCGATGATCATCACGGCATCGTTCAGCGCCACCTGGCTCAGCGTGAAGTGCGGCTCGCCCCTTGTCAGGTTGCTCCAGACGAAGACCATGGCGGTGCAGGGCGCAGCACCGAGCAGGATGAGGCCCGCGATGTAGCTTTCGATCTCCGCCTCGGGCAGCAGCGGGCGGAACAGCCAGCCGATGAAGATCCAGCCCAGCATGGCCATGGTGAAGGGCTTGATGGCCCAGTTCACCGCCAGCGTGATGCCGATGCCGCGCCAGTGCTTCGCCACCTGGCCGAGTGCTGCGAAGTCGATCTTGACCAGCATGGGGATGATCATCAGCCAGATCAGCACGGCGACGGGAATGTTCACCTTCGCCACCTCCATGCCGCTCACGGCGGCGAAGACGCCGGGCATCATCTGGCCGAGCAGGACGCCCGCCACGATGCACAGGAAGACCCAGAGGGTGAGATAGCGTTCGAACAGCGTCATTGGTCAGCCGCAGCAGGAACGGGAGGGTGAACAGCTGGTCATGATGTCTTCGATCAGCGGCGCGCAGAGGTCCGGCTGGCCGTTGCAGCAGTCCTTCAGCATGAACAGCACGAGCTGGCGCACGAGTCCGAGCTCCGCCCGGTAGATCATGCTGCGGCTGTGGCGCTGGGCGGAGACCAGCCCGGCGCGGGTGAGGATCGCGAGATGGGTGGACATGGTGTTGTGCGGCACATCGAGCCGCCGGGCGATTTCGCCGGCAGGCAGGCCGTCCGGCTCCTGCTTCACCAGCAGGCGGAAGGCCTCGAGCCTGGTGGGCTGGGCCAGCGCGGCCAGCGCGTCGATGGCGTCTTTCTTTTCCATATGTCGGGAATTATCGACACGTTATGTGACGGTCAAGCGACGATTGGCCACCGAGCGTCCTTTGGGCAGCACGAGGCGGCGCGCTGGGCCGCCCGTTCAGGGCGCGTTCTGGCGCGCGATGATGCGGGCCACGAGCCTGGCGCCGTGGCGGTTGAGGGCATTTGCCACGCGGTGGCGGTAGATGGCGGCGAAGCCCTCGTTGCAGAGCAGGACCTCGCCCAGGCTTTCGGCCTCGGGGTCCTGACGGAGTGCTGCCTTGAGATCGCCTACGAGCGTGGCGCGGATCCCCGGCAGTTCATGCGCGAAGCGGTGGACGGCTTCCTGTGCGAGGCGCTGCGCCTCGTCCGGCGTACGGTCTCCGGCGAAGGCCAGGCCGCGCGCCACCTGGTCCTCGAGCCTCGTCAGCGTGGTCGCCAGCGTGTTGGCGACGAACAAGTCAACGCTGTCATGCCTCAGGCCGTGCGGCCCCAGATGGGTGGGAAACAGCGCGGTGAGGAGGCCCTCCAGCACCTCGCGGATGACGGCGGGCGATGGAAGCTCCCTGACCTGGCCCTGGTGGCGGATGTTGTGCGTGACCTCGCGCGACTGGCGCAGCGCCTCGACGATGGGCGAAAGGTCCATCTGCGTCCCGGATTTTCTCCGTGGACTGAGCGATTCGATCTGGGCGGTCACCGGCGGGCCCTCAGGGTCCGGGCGGGCGGAGGGCGTTCCGCCGGGCGTTCTCGCGCGCCACGTAGTCGGCGAGGTTCCGATCGCTCATGAAGGCGCTGGTGAACTCGCCGCGCGACGTTTCGGTCTCGGTCCCCGCGGCATCGCCGAACAGCCTTTCGGCAAGCCTTGTCCAGCGCTGCTGCAGGCGGCGGGCGATCGATGGTGCATTGTCCATGACAGTCCTCCTGATGCTCATGCCACGGCCAGCTGCTGGTCCTCGCGCCCCGCTTCGGCGCGGAGCCACTCGATGAAGTGGGACACCTTGGGCAGGTTCAGCTTGGCGAGCGGGGCCACGATAAAATAAGCGAAGTCCACCTTCATGGCGGAGGGGAAGGGCTGGACGAGGAGGCCCCGGCGGAGGTCGCGCGCGGCAAGCGCCGTCTTGGCCAGCGCGATGCCGCGGCCCAGCACGGCGGCCTCGATCACCAGGCTCGACTGGTTGAAGCGGGGGCCACGCGCGGCATCGATGTGCCGCGCACCCGCCGCGGTGAGCCACATTTCCCAGTTGGGGCAGGAGGGATCGTTGTCCGGGCTGTCGTCGTGGAGCAGCGTGGACTCGACGAGGTCGGCGGGGCTCGCGAAGGGGCCGTGGCGCTTCAGGAACTCCGGGCTGCAGACCGGGATCACGCTTTCGGCAAGGAGCCGCTCCACCGAAAGGTCCGAGTAGCGCCCCGCGCCATAGCGGATGGCGAGGTCGACGCCGTCCTTCACGAAGTCGGTGAGATCCATTGAGGCGGAGACATGGACGTCGATCTCCGGGTGCGCGGCCTGGAAGGAGTCGAGCCGCGGCAGCAGCCACTTGGCCGCGAAGGAGGGCGCCACGCTCACGCTGAGGACGCCCGCCTCGCCCAGGGAATCGATCGCATCCATCGCCGCGCCAAGCCGCGCGAAGCCCTCGCGCAGGTCGCGGATGCCCGCGGCACCCGCATCGGTCAGCGCCAGGCCGCGGCCGCTCCGCATGAACAGTGGCAGGCCAACGTGATCCTCAAGAATGCGGATCTGGTGGCTGATGGCTGCGGGGGTGACGCGCAGCT
>JADCDC010000176.1 GCA_020252385.1 Aestuariivirga sp. | reverse complement strand
CGGCGTCCGCACGGCCGAGGCGCAGCGCATGGTGGAGCTGTTTCGCGAACGCCGGAAGGACTTCGAGCGGCATGCGCGCCAGGACGGGCTGAGCAGCCTCAAATACGCACTGCTCGACCGGCAGAACGTGAACGTGGGCGGCAAGCCCGCGGCGAACGTGGTGCACTACAGGGTCAGGATCGAGGACTAGCCCTCCAGCCGCTGACCGAGGCGGCCTGCCGTGTCCTGGATGAATTGCCAGGCGACGCGGCCGGAGCGGCTGCCGCGGGTGGCCTGCCAGGCGATGGCGGCGCTGCGCAGTTCCTCCGGCGGGAGCTTGAGGCCGAAGTGGCTGGCATAGCCCTCCACCATGTCCAGGAACTCGTCCTGGGAGCAGTTGTGGAAGCCGAGCCACAGGCCGAAGCGGTCGGACAGCGAGACCTTTTCCTGCACCGCCTCGGAAGGGTTGATGGCGGTCGAGCGCTCGTTCTCGATCATGTCGCGCGGCAGGAGGTGGCGGCGGTTCGAGGTGGCGTAGAACACCATGTTGATGGGGCGTCCCTCGATGCCGCCGTCCAGTGCCGCCTTCAGCGACTTGTAGGAGGTGTCGTCGGCGTCGAAGGAGAGGTCGTCGCAGAACACGATGAAGCGGTAGCCCTCGTTCGCCCGGATGATGGCCATGAGCTGCGGCAGGCTCTCGATGTCCTCGCGGTGGATCTCGACGAGCTTCAGCGTGCCGCCGGCCGCCTGGTTGATCTCGTGGTGCGCCGCCTTGACGAGGGAGGACTTGCCCATGCCCCGCGCCCCCCACAGGAGCGCGTTGTTGGCGGGAAGCCCCCGGGCAAAGCGCTCGGTGTTCTCGATCAGGATGTCGCGGGTGAGGTCGATCCCCTTGAGGAGCGAGATCTCGACCCGGTTCACCCTGGGAACCGGCTCCAGTTCGGGCGGGTTCGCATGCCAGACGAAGGCGGAAAAGCCCTGAAGGTCCGGCTGCTTCGGCTGACGCGGCGCCATGCGCTCCAGCGCCGCGGCGATGCGGGTGAGCAGGTCGTGATCGATTTCCTGTGCCATACCGGCCTCTTAGCCGAGGCCGGGCGGGCCGTAAAGAAGCCCCAATCGACTGGTTGCAATAGGGGCCGCCATCGCTATATTCCGCCCGAACTTTGGCTCAGGAGACTCCCCCCGTGTTCATCACCCCGGCCTACGCCCAGGCAGCCGGCGCCCCCGGCGCAGGCGACTTCATTGGCATGATCCTGCCGCTCGTTCTGATCATGGGCGTGTTCTACTTCCTCCTGATCCGCCCGCAGCAGCGCAAGATGAAGGAGCATCAGGAGATGCTCAAGAAGGTGGGCAAGGGCGACACCATCGTCACCACCGGCGGCCTCATCGGCAAGGTGGTCAAGGTCATCGACGACCGCGAGCTGCAGGTCGAGGTGGGCGAGAACGTCAAGGTGCGTATCGTGCGCTCCGGCATCGCCGACGTGCGCGCCAAGGGCGAGCCGGCCAAGGCCGAAGCCGAGGCCAAGTAACACACAATGCTGAACATCACGCGCTGGAGGGTCATCACCATCCTCGCCTCAATCGTGCTGGCGGCGATCCTCGCACTTCCCAATGTGCTGCCGGATGACCTCCAGGCGAAGCTGAGGGAGTGGAACCTGCGGCCCGTGACGCTGGGCCTCGACCTGCAGGGCGGCTCCAACGTGCTGCTCGAAGTGGACAGGCCCGACCTGCTCGACAAGCTCTCCCGCCAGCTCTCGAGCGATGTGCGCAACACCATGCGCGACGCCAAGATCGGCTACAGCGGCCTCACCCGGGCCGACAACCAGGTGAGGGTGCGCATCACCAAGCCCGAGGACGTCGATCGGGCCGAGACCGAACTGCGCAAGCTGCTCAACCCCCTCGAAAGCGGCATGTTCGGCGCGGGCGGCGCGGTGAACCTGTTCGACCTCGCGCAGGACGGGCAGCAGTTCACCTTCTCCTTCTCGCCCCAGGGCCTCGACGCCAAGATCGCGCTGGCGGTGAGCCAGAGCCTGAGGATCGTCGAGAACCGCGTCAACGCGCTCGGCACCTCGGAACCGGTCATCCAGCAGCAGGGCAAGGACCGCATCGTGGTCCAGCTGCCGGGCATCCAGAACCCGGACCAGGTGAAGGACGTGATCGGCCGCACCGCCAAGCTCACCTTCCAGCTCCTCTGCGAGGCCCAGCCCGCAACGCAGAGCCAGAACCCGCCGCCCGAGTGCCAGTCCTTCCCGCTGAAGGACGATCCCAATCGCAACATTTGGGTGCAGTCCTCGAGCCGCGCCACGGTGGACGGCGGCGACCTCGTGGACGCGCGCGGCGCCTTCGACCAGAACAACAACCCTGTCGTCTCCTTCCGCTTCAACACCAAGGGTGCCGAGCGCTTCGCCAAGCTGACGCGCGACAATGTGGGCCGGCCCTTCGCCATCATCCTCGACGAGAAGGTGGTGAGCTATCCCAACATCAACGAGCCGATCCTCGGCGGTGCGGGGCAGATCTCGGGCAATTTCACGGTGCAGGAGACGAACGACCTCGCCGTTGTGCTCCGCTCCGGCGCGCTTCCCGCCAAGCTGACGATCGTCGAGGAGCGCACGGTGGGACCGAGCCTCGGCTCCGACTCGATCCGCGCAGGCGTCATCGCGTCGGTGATCGGCCTTGTCCTTGTGCTGGGCTTCATGATCTTCGGCTACGGGCTGTTCGGGATCTTCGCCAACATCGCGCTGCTGGTGAACCTTGTGGCGCTGCTGGCGCTGATGTCCTTCTTCGGCTTCACGCTGACCCTTCCGGGCATTGCCGGCATCGTGCTCACCATGGGCATGGCGGTCGATTCGAACGTGCTGATCTACGAGCGCATCCGCGAGGAGTGGCGCAATGGCCGCTCGGCGCTGAGCGCCATCGAGACGGGCTTCAAGGCGGCGCTCGGCACAATCTGGGACGCCAACCTGACAACGCTCGTCGCCGCGCTTGCGCTGTTCGGCGTCGGCTCGGGCCCGATCCGCGGCTTTGCCGTCACGCTGTTCATCGGCATCGT
>JADCDC010000175.1 GCA_020252385.1 Aestuariivirga sp. | reverse complement strand
CTCGACGAAGTGCTGCTGGAACATCGGCTCCACCGCCGTCTCGATCTTCTCGATGCGGCGGACAACGCTTTCGATTTCGTCGCGTGCCTTCATGTTGAGCAGGGCGATGCGCGCACCGGTGCCCGCGGCATTGCCCGCACTCTGCACCTTGGCGAGGTCGCAATCGGGGATCAGCCCGAGGATCATCGCGTATTTGACGTCGATGTGGCTGCCGAAGGCGCCCGCCAGCCGGATCTTGCCGACCTCTTCGATGCCGAGCTTGTCCATCAGCAGGCGGATGCCCGCATAGAGGGCAGCCTTGCCAAGCTGGATCGCGCGCACGTCATTTTGCGTGACGCGGATCATCGGCTCGTTGCCGCCTTCCTTCGGTGCGCGGATCACATAGTTGAAGGTGCGCTTGTAGGGTTCGATGCGCGGCGAGCGCTCCGCCAGCGAACCGTCGATCAATCCGTCCTGGTTGATGACGCCCGAGAGATACATTTCGGCGATCGCCTCGATGATGCCGGAGCCGCAGATGCCGGTGACGCCGGTTGCGGTGATCGCCTCCTCGAAACCCTCCTCATCCGACCACTTGTCGACGCCGATCACCTTGTAGCGGGGCTCGAGCGTCTCAGGGTTGATCCGGATGCGCTCGATGGCGCCGGGTGCGGCGCGCTGGCCGGAGGAAATCTGGGCACCCTCGAAGGCAGGGCCGGTGGGGGAGGAGCAGGCGAGGAGCCGCGCCTTCGAGCCCAGCACGATCTCGGCATTGGTGCCGACGTCCACCGCCAGCATGATCTCGTCCTGCTCATGCGGGGCTTCGGAGAGCACGACACCCGCCGTGTCCGCGCCGACATGGCCGGCAATGCAGGGCAGCACATAGGCCCAGGCGCCGGCATTCAGGTTGAGGTCCAGCTCCCTGGCCGGGCAGGTGACGGCAAGCCCCGTGGCGAGTGCGAAGGGCGCACCGCCGAGCTCCGTCGGGTCGATCCCGAGGAACAGGTGGTGCATCACCGGGTTGCCGACCAGCACCACCTCCAGAATGTCGGTGATGTCGATGCCGCCCCGGCTTGCCACCTCCTGCGCCAGCGTGTTGAGTGCGGCGCGGATGGCGGCGGTCATTTCCTTCTCGCCGCCCGGATTCATCATCACATAGGAGACGCGGCTCATCAGGTCTTCGCCGAAGCGGATCTGCGGGTTCATCAGCCCAGCCGAGGCCGTGACCTCGCCGGTCGAGAGATTGGTGAGATGTGCCGCGATGGTGGTGGAGCCCACGTCGATGGCGAGGCCAAAGGCCTTGTCATGGAAGCCCGGCCAGATGGCGACAAGCCGGTTGCCGCCGCCCGGTGCCCGCGAGAAGACGGCGGCGGTGATCTTCCACTCGCCCTTGCGCAGCGTCTTCTGCAGGTCGGCGATGATCGAGAGATCGCAGGAGAGGTTGTCGATGCCCCACTGGTCCTTCAGCGCCTTGTAGACGCGCTCGAGATCGCTCGAGGGCTTGTGCATGTCGGGTTCCTCGACCTCGACGAAGCACAGCCTGGTTGCGGGATCGAGCTCGATGGCGCGGGTGTCGGCCTCCTTGCGCACGACCTGCTTGTGGACTTGGGACTCAGGCGGCACGTCGATGACGAGATCGCCCAGAATCTGCGTCTGGCAGGAGAGGCGGCGGCCCGGGCTAAGCCCGCGGATCTTGTCGTAGCGCTGTTCCACCTGCGTGATGCCGGACACATGCGAGGCCGTCGAGGTGATGCCGTGCTTGGCGAATTCGCCCTCGCCCACATTCACCTGGCAGCGCCCGCAGATGGCGCGGCCGCCGCAGACCGAATCGATGTCGACGCCCAGCGCCCGCGCCGCCTGCAGCACGGGTGTGCCGACGGCGAAGCGCCCGCGCTTGCCGGATGGCGTGAAGACGATGAGGGGGTTCGTGCCGGTCATTGCGGACGTCCTGAGAAAGCCGCGGTGCTTTACTTTTTCATTCCTCTCCCCCACCTCTGTGGGGGAGAGGAATGAGTTTAGGAAGGAGAAATCACCTGCGGCGGCGCGCCTCGCGGGCGGCGCGGCGGGCGGCGAGTTCTTCAGCCGAAGGGGCCACTTCGCCCGGCGGCAGGGCGGCGGTCGAGGGTGCGGGTGCCATGTCGCGGAACCTGTTGTTCCAGAACTTGCAGTGGGCATCCGTGCCGTTCAGCACATTGGCGCCGTAGATCGCGTGCATGTCCTCGTCGTGGAGCGGGTTCATGATGGCGGAGGTCATGCCGTGGCTCGCCGCCATGGCCAGGAAATAGCCCGTGAGCGCCCGGCGGTTCGGCATGCCGAAGGAGATGTTGGAGGCGCCGCAGGTGGTGTTGACCTTCAGCTCCTCGCGGAGCCGCCGCACCAGGCGGAACACCTGCTGGCCGGCCGTGCCCATGGCGCCGATCGGCATGACGAGCGGGTCGACCACGATGTCATGCGGCTTGATGCCGTGGTCGGCGGCGCGCTCGACGATCTTCTTGGCGACCGCGAAGCGCACGTCCGGGTCTTCCGAGATGCCGGTCTCGTCATTCGAGATGGCGACCACCGCGACATTGTACTTGGCGACGAGGGGCAGGATGGCCTCGAGCTTCTCTTCCTCGCCGGTGACGGAATTGACCAGCGGGCGGCCCTTCGCCGTCTCGAGTCCGACCTTCAGTGCGGAGGTGACGGAGCTGTCGAGGCAGAGCGGCAGGTCGGTGACCGACTGCACGATCTCGATCGTCTGGCGCAGCAGCGGCGGCTCGGACTCGTTGGGGTTGACCGCGGTGACGCCGGCGTTGACATCGAGGATGTGGGCGCCGGCCTCCATCTGGGCCAGCGCGTCCTTGATCACCGTGTCGAAGTTCCCGGCCTGCATCTCGGCGGCGAGCTTCTTGCGGCCGGTAGGATTGATGCGCTCGCCGATGACCGTGAAGGGCCGGTCGAAACCGATGATGTGCTCGCGCTTCGCCGAGGCGACGAGGGTATGCGTCATGGGGCTTTGCCTCCGTTGGCAATGAATGTCTTGAGCTTTTCCTGGGTGAATTCGGCCTCGAGCGCGTCCCTCGCCTTCTCGACCTCGGCGGCGAGGTCGTCGCCCACGGGCTGGGGCTCGGCCCGGCGCCAGTCGGCGAGGTAGCTGTCGGTGTCGGAAGCGCCGCCCCGCATGGCGGCCATGTCGATCGCCTCCTGGAAGCGATCGCTCAGCATGCGCTTTTCCTCCTTGCGGCCGGACTTGACCGAGACCGCGGAAGGAATGTCGCGCCAGTAGGTGACGATGAGATTGGCCATGATGGCCAGCTATATGCCCCGTCCCGGCGGGGGCGGATAGCCTGAAAACGACATTGGAACAGGGCGGGACGAAGCCCGCCCCACCCTCGTGAGGGGCCTGCTCAGGCGGCGCGGTTCTTGGAGATCATGCCCCACACCGCCAGCACGATGATGGCGCCGACGACGGCGCCGATGAAGCCCGCCCCTTCGCCCGGGCCGTACCAGCCCAGCGCCTGGCCGAGCCAGGTCGCCACGAAGGCGCCGACGATGCCCAGAATGGTGGTCAGCACGAAGCCCGAGGGCTCGTTCCGGCCGGGCATCAGGAACTTGGCGATGATCCCGGCAATGAAGCCGATGATGATGGTCCCAATGATTGACATCGATTTCCCCTCTTGTGATGCTGTGCTTGTTAATCTGACCTAACGGCGAGAGGGAACGTCCCGTTCACCTCCCGCTTCAACCCCGGCGTTGGCTGATCCGCCTCTATGCCCGTCCGCCAACCTTAATCACGGAGACAGATATGTCAAACCGCATGCCGTCCCTCGCCGCCCTCCTGGGCCTCGTCGCCATCGCGGGTTATCAGAACCGCGACAAGATCGGGGACTTCATCAAGGGCCTGCAGAACCCCAATGCCGCCGGAACCGGCCCGGGGGCCCCGGCCTCGCCCGCCCGCCCCGAGCAGGGCACCGACATGATGGGATCGGGCTATGGCGGCGGCGCCATCCTCGGCGGCCTCGGCGAGCTCATGGATCAGTTCCGCACCGCAGGCCAGGGCCGCAAGGCCGATTCCTGGGTCTCCACCGGCCAGAACGAGCCGATCGACGACCGCGAGATGGAGCAGGCGCTTGGCCGCGACCTGATCGACCGGCTGACCCAGCAGACCGGCCTCAGCCGCGATGAACTGCTGAAGCGCCTCTCCCAGGTGCTGCCGCAGACCGTCGACCAGCTGACGCCCGATGGCCAGCTGCCGGGCTACGGCCGGCGCGGCTAGGCAATAGCCTACCCGATCGCGCCAGACTCCCGGAGTCTGGCGATCTCCTCCGGCGCCAACCCCAGGGTTTCGCGCAGCACCTTCTCCGTGCCGTCGCCGAGGCGCGGCGGGGCCTTGTCGTAGTCGACCGGGGTCTCCGAGAACACGACGGGATTGGCCACACCCGGCACCTGCACGCCGTCGTCACGGGTGAGGCCGATCTGCAGGCCGCGCGCCAGCACCTGCTCATTGGCGAAGACCTGGTCGATCGTGTTGATGGGGCCACAGGGGATGGCTGCGCCCTCGAAGGCTGCGACCCATTCCGCCGTGCTGCGCTGCTTCATCGGCTCGACCAATAGCGGGATCAATGCGGCGCGGTTCACCACGCGCCCGCGGTTCTGGCGGAAGCGTTCGTCCTCGGCCAGGTGGGGAAGGCCGAGGATGGCGCAATACTCCTTGAACTGGCGGTCGGTCGCCACCGCCATGATGATGTAGCCGTCCCTCGTGGCGAAGGTCTGGTAGGGCACGATGTTGGGATGCGCATTGCCGAGCCTGGTGGGTGCGGTGCCGCCGACCAGATAGTTCAGCGCCTGGTTGGCCAACACGCCCACCTGCGAGTCGAGAAGGGCCACGTCGAGGTACTGGCCCTCGCCGGTGCGCTCCCGGTGGTAGAGGGCGGCCTCGATGCCGATCACGCAATAGAGGCCGGTGAAGATGTCGGCGAAGGCAACGCCCACCTTCATCGGCTCCGCCCCTGGTGCGCCGTCCGGCTGGCCCGTCACTGACATGATGCCGCCCATGCCCTGGATCATGAAGTCGTATCCGGCGCGCTGGGCATAGGGCCCCGTCTGGCCGAAGCCGGTGAGCGAGCAGTAGATGAGGCGCGGGTTCACCGCCTTGAGGCTGTCGTAGTCGAGGCCGTATTTCTTCAGGCCCCCGACCTTGAAGTTCTCCATCACGATGTCGGACCTGGCCGCCAGATCGCGGATCAGCTGCTGGCCCTCGGCTGTTGCCATGT
>JADCDC010000174.1 GCA_020252385.1 Aestuariivirga sp. | reverse complement strand
TCTTGATCGCTGTGATGACGGCGATTTCCATGAAGATCGTCGGCCTGCTCCTCATCACCGCACTTCTGGTGATTCCGGCGGCAGCCGCGCGAAGGCTGGTCAGCAGCCCGGAACGCATGGCGCTGGTCGCGGCCGGGCTGGCTTCGGTTGCGGTGGTTGCGGGGCTCCTGCTGTCCGCCTTCGCCAATGCCATCACCGGGCCCGCTATCGTCCTGTCGGCAGGTCTTCTCTTCGTCTTGACCTTGCTCCGTCCTCAGGCCAACTAGGCGGCCATGAGCTACTCTGCAATCAGGAAACGTCGGGCCTCGATCCCGGTAAAGGTGGGGCATGTCACGGTCGGGGGCACGGCACCCATCGTGGTCCAGTCCATGACCAATACCGATACGGCGGATGCCGAGGCCACGGCCTTGCAGACGGCGGCGCTCGCCCGGGCGGGTTCCGAAGTCGTCCGGATCACGGTCGACCGGGAGGAGTCCGCGAGAGCCGTTCCCCTGATCCGCGACAAGCTGGACCGGATGGGCGTGAACGTCCCTCTGGTGGGCGATTTCCATTACAACGGCCACACGCTGTTGAACGATCACCCGGCCTGCGCCGAGGCGCTGGCCAAATATCGCATCAATCCGGGCAATGTCGGCTTCCGGGAGAAGAAGGACCGCAACTTCTCCATGATGGTGGAGACGGCGCTGAAGTTCGACCGGCCCGTCAGGATCGGCGTCAACTGGGGGTCACTGGACCAGTCCCTGCTGACCGAGCTGATGGACCAGAATGCCCGCTCGGCCGAGCCGAAGGATGTGCGGGAGGTCATGCATGAGGCTGTCGTCCAGTCCGGCCTGATGTCGGCTGCGCGGGCGGAGGAACTCGGGCTTCCGAAGAACAAGATCCTGATTTCCGCCAAGTGCTCCGAAGTTCAGGACCTGATCGCCGTCTACCGCTCGCTTGCCGCGCGTTGCGACTACGCGCTGCATCTCGGCCTCACCGAAGCCGGTATGGGGTCCAAGGGCATCGTCGCCTCGACCGCGGCACTTGCTGTCCGCCTGCAGGAGGGGATCGGCGACACGATTCGCATTTCGCTGACACCCGAGCCCGGCGGTGACCGGACGCGGGAGGTGATCGTGGCGCAGGAAATCCTGCAGACCATGGGCATCCGCAGTTTCGCGCCCATGGTCATTGCCTGCCCGGGCTGCGGGCGAACCACCTCCACGACCTTCCAGGAACTGGCGCAGGACATTCAGTCTTACGTCCGTAACCGCATGCCCGACTGGCGCCGTGATTACCCGGGTTTCGAGACGCTGCAACTTGCCGTGATGGGCTGCATCGTGAACGGCCCCGGCGAATCGAAGCACGCGGACATCGGCATCTCGCTTCCGGGCACCGGCGAGCTTCCCGCCGCACCCGTCTTCATCGATGGCAAGAAGGCGATGACGCTCCGGGGCGAGAACCTCTCGGAGCAGTTCAAGGGCATCGTTGAGGATTATGTCAGGAACAGGTGGGGCGCCGCCGGGCCTTCCGCCTGAGGCTATTTCCGCCGCTCCACGATGAACCTGGCCGCCTCGCTTAGGATCACGGCCTTCGCACCGTAGGGAGACAGGCTGTCGATTGCCTCCTCCACCAGGGCCTCGGCACGCGCCCTGGCGCCGTCCAGGCCGAGGAGGTCGACGAAGGTCGCCTTGCCCATGTTCCTGTCCTTCTGCGTGGCCTTGCCGAGCGCCTCGGGCGTCGATTCGATATCGAGAATGTCATCGGCGATCTGGAAGGCGAGGCCAATCTTCTCGGCATAACGGATGAGCGGGGCGGGATCCGCCGCGCCGAGTATGGCTCCCGCCTCGCAAGCATTCCGGAACAGGGCTCCCGTCTTGAGAGACTGGATGAGCGTGATGTCCGAAAGGTCCGTACTGGAACGGGTTTCCGCCTCGAGGTCCAGCATCTGGCCGCCCACCATGCCGGCCACACCCGCTGCCCTGGCGAGTTGTGAGACGAGCCTGACCCTCACCTTCGGGTCCGGGTGCGTTGCTTCCTCGCTGAGGATCTCGAAGGCATAAGTCAACAGCGCGTCACCCGCGAGGATGGCGGTCGCCTCGTCGAAGGCCTTGTGGGTGGTGGGTTTGCCCCGGCGCAGGTCGTCATCGTCCATGGCGGGGAGATCGTCATGCACCAGCGAATAGCAGTGGACGCATTCGAGAGCCGCCCCTGCCCTTAGGGAATACTGGCGCGGAACGTCGAACAGTGCCGCCGTCTCTACCACCAGAAACGGCCTCAGCCGCTTGCCCTGCCCGAGAGCGGCATAGCGCATCGCCTGCGTCACGCGGGCGGCGGGAAAGGCATCGGGCGGCAGGAGGCTGTCGAGCAGGGCGTCCGTCTCGGCGGCTGCGCGGGCGAGGGCGTGCTGGAAGGACAAGGCGGGAATCCTGTGCTAAGGCCGCTTCTGATTAGGGTCATGACGGAAGAAACTCAACCAGCAGCGCTGTCGCTCGGGTCCGGCGGGACCGCCGGGCATCCCTCTGCTGGCCGTGTGCCGGGGGCCCGCCGGCGGCGCAAGCTTCATTGGGCGGTCCGCGCTTTGCTCTATGTGGTGACCTTTGTCCTGGTCTCGCCCCTGGTGCTGACGCTGGTCTATGCGGTGGTGCCGCCGCCCGTCTCCAACATCATGCTGCTGCGCGCGTTGAGCGGGGTGGGCATTGACCGGCAGTGGGTGAGCCTCGACGAGATTTCCCCGAACCTGCCCCGCGCCGTCATCTCCTCCGAGGATGCCCGGTTCTGCCAGCATCGCGGCGTCGACTGGCGCGAGTTCCAGGGGGTGATCGAGGACGCGCTCGAAAAGGACGAAGCCCCCATCCGCGGCGCCTCCACCATACCCATGCAGACAGCCAAGAACCTCTTCCTGTGGGACGGCCGCTTCGCCGTCCGCAAGCTCGTCGAACTGCCGCTCGCCATGTGGATGGATTTCGTCTGGTCCAAGCGCCGGATGATCGAGATCTACCTCAACATCGTGGAGTGGGCGCCCGGCGTCTATGGCGCCGAGGCCGCCGCCCAGCATCACTTCGGCAAGTCCGCGAAAAGGCTCACAAAAAGGGAGGCTGCCCTGCTGGCGGCGGTGCTGCCGAACCCCATCAAGCGCAACGCCGGAAAACCGTCGAAGGGGGTGCGGCGCATCGCCAACCGGATTCTGCTGCGGATGAGCGGGATGGGCCCCTATCTCGCTTGCCTTGAGCGACCGTCTGGGTTATGAGCCAGCCCAACTGAAGGGCGTGGGCCGTTCCCCGCGCTCTTTTCCTATGGAGTTTCAGATGGCCGTTCCACGCAAGAAAATGTCCAAGAGCCGCATCGGCATGCGCCGGTCCGGCCACCAGGAGCAGACCGTGACCTGGGTGGAAGACAAGAAGTCCGGCGAACTGCGTCGCCCCCACCACATCGACCTGAAGACCGGCCTCTACAAGGGCCGCCAGGTTCTGGACGTCAAGACCGAGAACTGAGCGTTCCAGCGAGTTCATGCGAGGCCAGCCCCTTGGGCTGGCCTTTTGCATTTTTAGCGGTCAGGAAGACGAAAACGCCCGGCTTTCGCCGGGCGTTCTGCTGTTCGGGGGCAGGTATCGGTGGCTTAGGCCGCCATGGCCATTTCGGCGGCGACATAGGAATAGCCGAGGTCATCGGCCACTGCCTTGTAGGTGATCTTGCCGTCGGCCACGTTGAGGCCGTTCTTGAGGTGCGAGTCGTCGGCCAAGGCCTTCTTCCAACCCTTGTTGGCGATGGCCAGGGCGAAGGGCAGGGTCACGTTGTTCAGGGCATAGGTCGAGGTCCGTGCCACGCCGCCCGGCATGTTGGCCACGCAGTAATGGATGACGCCGTCGACCACATAGGTCGGATCGGCATGGGTGGTGGCCTTGGAGGTTTCCGCACATCCGCCCTGGTCAATGGCGACGTCGACCAGCACGGAACCGGGCTTCCAGTCCTTCAGCATCGCCCTGGTGACCAGCTTGGGCGCGGCAGCGCCCGGGATCAGCACGCCGCCGATCACAAGGTCAGCCGTGGCGCATTCGTCCTCGACGGCGCCCTGCGTCGAATAGATGGTCTTCACGCCGGTGCCGAAGCGGGCGACGAGCTCCTCCATCCGGTCGGTGTTCTTTTCGAGGATCGTGACGTCAGCACCCATGCCGAGCGCCACGACCGCCGCATTGGTGCCCACGACGCCACCGCCGAGGATCACGACCTTCCCCGGCGCGACGCCCGGAACGCCGCCCAGCAACACGCCGCGGCCTCCCTGCGCCTTCTCGAGGCAATGGGCGCCCGACTGCACAGACATGCGGCCAGCCACCTGGCTCATCGGCGCCAGCAGGGGCAGACCGCCCCTGGGCGAGGTCACGGTCTCATAGGCAATGCAGACGGCCCCGGACGCGACCAGGTCCTTCGTCTGCTCCGGATCGGGAGCGAGGTGCAGATAGGTGTACAGAACCTGGCCGGGGCGCAGCATCCGCCGCTCGACCGCCTGCGGTTCCTTGACCTTCACGATCATGTCCGCCCTGGCGAAGATCTCTTCGGCCGTGGGAATGATCTTCGCACCCGCCTGGGCATAGTCCGCGTCGGTGGCGCCGATGCCGGAACCGGCATTGGTCTGAACCCAGACCTGATGCCCGTGACGGACCGCTTCCCGGACGGAGGTGGGGGTCATGCCCACCCGGTATTCGTGATTCTTGATTTCCTTCGGCACGCCGATCAGCATTGTCAGATCCTCCCTGGATGATGCGGGGGAGCCTACCAAGAACCGGCTCGAATGAATTTCCGAAGAGAATGCCGGAGCAGCGCAGCATTGAAATCCTGTTCGAAGAAATGCTAGAAGCCTCGAATGAATTCCCGTGTACTGGACAAGACTGACAAGATCATCCTGAGCGAGCTGCAGAAGAACGCGCAGCGCTCGATCGCCGAACTGGCGGAGGCCGCTTCGCTGTCGGCATCCTCCTGTCATCGTCGGGTGAAGCTCCTCGAGGAGGCGGGCGTGATCGTGGGCTACACGGCGACGCTCGACCGTGCGGCCCTCGGGCTGGCCAATGAGTTCTTCGTCGAGGTGTCGCTCTCCGCCCAGACGGAAGAGGCCTTCGAGAAGTTCGAGAAGGCAGTGCAGCGCGTGCCGGAAATCGTCGAATGCCATCTCATGAGCGGACAGTTCGACTATCTCCTGCGGGTCGCCGCCACCGACGCCGGCGACTATGAGCGGATCCACCGGTCCCGCATTTCCAGGCTGCCCGGGGTGCAGCGCATCCAGTCGTCGCTGGCGCTCAGGACCATAAAGGCCTGGGCGGGCTATCCGATCTGAGGGACATGATGCGGCAGACCCTTCCCGTCCACATGCTCTGGGTCTCGGGCCCGCTTTCCCGCCTGGCGCGTCTGAGCCTTGCGAGCTTTCTCGCCCACGGCTACCGCCCGGTCCTCTGGAGCTATGATCCGGAGCATCTCCTCGGCGAGGCCGAGGACCTTCGGGATGCCGCAACGCTGCTTCCCCTGCCGGCGGAGGATCAGGCCAACATGGCTTACCTCACCAGCCTGTTCCGCTATCGCGTGCTCGCGGAACATGGCGGCATCTGGTCGGACCTGGATGTGGTGGCGCTCACCGGCAGCCCCGGCATTCCGGTGCGCCCGCTCGTCGCGTCCGAGAAGCGCCGGCCCTTCCGCCATACTGAACCGACGGCAACGGGCGAAAGCCTCACCCAGGTCACCAACTGCTTCATGGCCAATCCTGAGCCCAGGCCCGGTGACCTGTGGCACCGCGCGGTCGATGCCGTTGCCGCGCTGAACCCCGAACAGCGGAGCTGGGAAGCCGTTGGCCCCCACATGCTCTCCGGGCTCATGTTGAAGAACCCCGACGACGACATCGATATCCTGCCGCCGCAGGCCGTCGATCCCGTGGCGTGGTGGAATGTGCCAGGCTATTTCCTCGAAGAGCGCGATCCCCCAGCCTCGCCCTTCATGCACATGTATGCGACGATCTGGGCGCGCCGCGGGATCGATGCTGAACAGGCTTTCCCTAAGAATTCACTGGCGGGCCGCTTGTGGCGATCCTTGGGGCTCTAGCGCAGCGAGCGGTCGATCTGCCGGTCCCGCAGGATCATGAGTATGCCGGCGACGATCACGATGGTCGCGCCGATCCAGGTGTAGTTGTCCGGAAAATCGTTGAACAGGACGAGGCCGAACACGACGGCCCAGATCATCGCAGAGTACTCGAAGGGTGCGACGAAATTCGTTTCCGCCAGGCGGTAGGCATTGATGAACAGGATCATGGCACAGGCCGCCAGCACGCCGTGGCCGAGGAGCAGGAAGGCGTCGAAGGGTCCCGGCCACACCCATGGGCGCGACAGGAACACCAGGCTCGGATGCTCGAACGTTCCGAAATCGACGACGTTGAACAGAATGCCGAGGCCGATGGCCATCGCCGCATAGACGAAGTTCTGCCAGGTGGCGATCAGGATGGGGGTGACCTTCTGCGACAGCGGACGGCCCAGCATCTGGCCCACCGCATAGCCCAGTGCTGAGAGCAGGGCCAGGAGAGCCGCGGGCTCGAACACGCCGACCCCGGGGCGCACCATGATCATGACGCCGACGAAGCCCGCAATGATGGCAAGCCAGCGGTGGAGGCGCACGCGCTCCCCCAGAAGGGGCCCGGCCAGTCCGGCCACGAAGAAGGGCATGGTGAAGTAGATCGCCACCGCATTGGCGATCGGCATCGCTGCAATCGCCAGCACGAAGGAGAGGTACGCGATCGCGAGGATCACGCCGCGCAGCAGCACGCGCGGCCAGTGCGGTGTTGAGAGCGACCAGCCGTCACCCTGCCGCCACAGCATGAAAGTGATGACGGGTATCGTTCCAATGCAGCGGAACAGCAGCGTCTCATAAGCCGGATACCCAGCCGACATGTATTTCACGACCGCATCCTGAGCCGAGGCAAGCCCGATGGCTGTGAGCACACAGAGTGTGGCGAGGCCACGGTTGT
>JADCDC010000173.1 GCA_020252385.1 Aestuariivirga sp. | reverse complement strand
AGGACGGTGATCCTCGAGGTGACGGAGGCGCTGCCGCATGTCGAGGGCCCGCGCAACGCCATCCACGCGAGCGAGGTCGATTATGTGATCGAGGGCGGCAACGACCCGCTGCCGGAGCTTCCCAACAGCGAGCCCAACGAGGTGGACCGCGCCGTGGGCCGCCGCATCGCCGCCGAGATCGAGAACGGCGCTTGCCTGCAGATCGGCATCGGCGCCATGCCCAATGCCGTGTGCAGCGAATTGCTGGCCAGCGGCCTCAGGGACCTCGGCATCCATACCGAGATGCTGACCGACGGCATCGTCGACCTTTACCGCGCCGGCCAGGTGACGGGTGCGAGGAAGCAGCTCCACCCGGGCAAGACCGTGTTCACCTTCGGCCTCGGCCGCAAGCTGCTCTACGACACGGCCCACCGCAATCCCGACTTCCTGTGCATGCCGGTGGACGAGACCAACTCGCCGCACATCATCATGCAGAACGACAATGTGGTGTCGATCAACAACACCACGAGCATCGACCTCACCGGGCAGGCGGCCTCGGAGTCCGACGGGCACCGCCATATCTCAGGCACCGGCGGCCAGGCGCAGTTCGTGCGCGGCGCCTATGCGTCCAAGGGTGGAAAGTCCTTCATCTGCCTCGCCTCGACTTACGAGAAGAACGGCCAGCGCAAGAGCCGCATCGTGCTCGGCCATCCGGCCGGCACCACCGTCACCACGACGCGCGCCGACACCATGTATGTCGTCACGGAGCACGGCATGGTGAACCTCAAGGGCATGTCGGTGCCGGAGCGGGCGAAGGCGCTGATCTCGATCGCGCATCCCGACTTCCGCGAGGAGCTGGAGCGCCAGGCGCGCGAGTCGAACCTCATGCCGCGCTGGGGCTTCCTGTGACGTCCGGGCTCATCCGCCGCGATGTTTCGGGCGCGGTGCTGACGCTGACGCTGGCCAGGGCCGACAAGCTCAACGCCTTCACCAGCGCCATGCTGCGGGAGTTGCGCGGGGCGATCAGCGAGGCGGGGGAGACGCCTGCGCTGCGCGTGCTGGTGCTGACGGGCGAGGGCCGCGCCTTCTCCACCGGGCAGGACCTCTCGGCACTCGACGGCGATGACGTGAACGCGATCCTGGCGCGCGATTACGAGCCCTTGGTGCTGGCGCTGATGGACTCGCCGCTTGTCACCATCGCGGCGGTGAACGGGACGGCGCTGGGTGCTGGGGCCAATATCGCGCTCTCCTGCGACATCGCGGTGGCTGCCGAGCGCGCCACCATCGTGCAGGCTTTCGTGCGGATCGGCCTCATTCCGGATGCCGGCGGAACATGGCTACTGCCGCGCCTCGTGGGGCTTCGCAACGCCATGGCGCTGGCGCTGACGGGCGACAGCCTCACCGCGCGCGAGGCGCAAGGGATGGGGCTGTTCTACCGCGTGTTCCCGGATGACCGCTTCGAGGCAGAGGTGATGGCCATGGCGCAGGCCATCGCGGGGCGCTCGCCCACGGCCTGCCGGTTGATCAAGCAGAGCCTGCGGGCCAGTCTCGGGAATGATCTTCCGACTCAGCTGACGCTTGAGGCGGAGCTGCAGGGGCGTGCCGCTGAGACGGATGAATTCAGGGACGCGGTGAAGGCGTTTCTCGCGCGAAAGGCGAGCTAGCGCTTGTTTAGGCCGGCCGCACCCGGCGGAGGGCGTGCATGTGGGCGAGAAGCGCGAGGAGGCTCGCCGCCGCCATGAACCAGAAGACCGCGGTGGGCCAGCCATCCTGGAGGGAGCCCACGAGCTGCGAGGCGGCCGCCCCGCAGGCCATCTGCGAGAAGCCCGACCAGCCGGCCGCCGCCCCGGTGAGCCGAGGGTCGACGCTGATGGCGCCTGCCGTGCCGTTCGGGATGGTGAGGCCATTGCCCAATGCTGCGAGGCACATGGGAATGAACAGCGTTGCGGGCGACAGGAGGCCGGCGACGGCGGCGGCAAAGCACAGGAGACCGCCCGCGAGTGTCACGACGCAGCCCGCCATGACCATGCGGTCAAGCCCCACCCGCCTCGTATAGCGGCCCGACAGGAAGTTGCCCGCCATGTAGCCCGCCGAGACGATGGCAAACCACAAGCCATATTCCATTGGCGTGCGGCCGAGCACGTCGATCATGATGTGCGGCGCGCCGCCGAGGAAGGCGAAGAACACCGAGGAGGTGAAGGCGAGCACCAGCGTGTAGCCGCGAAAGCGCGGCAGCGAGAACAGCCGTGCGGCACCCTGGATGAGGCCCATGCCGCTGCCCGGGGCACCGCGCTGCACATGGGTTTCGGGAAGGTGCAGGAGGGCCGCGGCAAGCACGGCTCCGCCCAACCCCGCGAGCACCCAGAAGCCCATGCGCCAGCCGCCATGGACGTCGATGTATCCGCCGATGGCCGGCGCCACCATCGGCGCCACGACGAAGGCCATGGTGATGTAGGAGATGACGCTGGCCGAGGTCTCCCGGTCGAAGACGTCGCGCACCATGGCGCGCGCCAGCACGATGCCCGCGGCACCGCCCACCGCCTGGAGAAGCCGGGCGGCGATCAGCACGTGGATCGACGGCGCAAGCGCTGCCATGACGCTCGCCAGGACGAAGAGCGTCAGCCCGCCGAGCAGCATGGGACGCCGTCCCACCCGGTCCGAGATCGGTCCATAGACGAGCTGGCACACCGCCATGCCGACCAGATAGAGCGTGAGGGTGAGCTGGACGATGCCGTAGGAGACGCCGAACTCGTCCTGGAGGCCGGGGAGCGACGGCATGAAGATGTTGAGCGCCAGGGGCCCCACGGCGCTGATCGCCACGAGGATCGCAAAGGAGGGCCGGTCGGGCCGGGTATCGGACAGGGTGGCGGTCACTTGCCCTTCCTAGACCCTTGCGGCGGGGGGCGATAGCCAAAGCACCGGGAAACTGGCATGAATCCCGCGCATGAAACATGTCCTCGGAACGATAGTTGCCATCTTCCTGCTTGCCGCGCCGGCCGCCGCCGATCAGACGGTCGTGCCCGCGGCATCGTCCGCGCTCAACCTCAGGGCTGCGCTGGGAAAGCAGATCGACGTGAGGTTTTCCGAGAGTTTCGCCAGGGACCGGCTGGCCTCGACCGACGTCGACGGGGTGATCGTCTATGAATTGCCGGAGGGCAAGCTCTGCCTGTTCGGCCAGGGCAAGGGCCTTGAGCCCGACAAGCCGGAATTCGCCGCCTTCGCCAATCCCAGTGGCGGGGGTGACGTCTGCGTGCCGCTCGCCGATGTGAGCGTCAGGCTGCCGCCGCTCCAGGCGGAAGCCGGGGCCCCGCCGGCACCCTTCTATTCAACCGACCGCAAGGGCTGCAAATGGGTGTGGCAGCAGGGCAAGGGCATCGGCCTGTGGACCGAGCAGTGCCAGTTCGACACCGGTCTGTGGGACGTGGTCTATGACGCGGACCGCGATCTGTTCTCGCTCCGGGTCGATGCCGGCGAGCACTATCCCGTGCTCCGCCAGTTCCGCGAGGCGAAGGGTGCCCAGGCGCTGCTTCCCGCGCTCAAGGCGTCGGGCCTCGTGCTCGACGATGCCGAATGCGTGATGGCGCAGGTGGCCGACCAGCCAACACCGCCGGGCTGGACCGCCTGGCAGGTGGTGCCCACCGGCAAGCGCAAGGAAGCCTTCGATTCGGTCGTGCAGATCGAGGTGCCGGAACCGCCCTGCGGCGAACTTGGCTACCGCGTCGACCTGATCGGCTTCTTCATGGTCAATGACGCGAAGCCCGACCGGGTGCTCTATGTCAATCTGGGCCAGGACGGCACGATGATCGACATCGGCTCGATCACGCTCGGGGAATGAACTACCGCCACGCCTACCATGCGGGAAACCACGCCGATGTGCTGAAGCACGCGGTGCTGGCGCGCGTGATCGAGCATATGAAGAAGAAGGACAAGCCGTTCCGCGTGATCGACGCGCATGCGGGCGTGGGCCTTTATGACCTCAACGGCACCGAGGCGGGCAAGACGGGCGAATGGCTGGGCGGCATCGGCAAGCTGGCAGAGCCATTCTCCGAAGAGGCCGAGGCGTTGCTTGCGCCCTATCGCAAGGTGATCGCCGATCTCAATCCGCAGGGCGGGCTGCGCCTCT
>JADCDC010000172.1 GCA_020252385.1 Aestuariivirga sp. | reverse complement strand
CCGGATGGTCATGGGCTTGAAGTGCAGGTCCTCGGAGTCGCTGACATGCAGTTCTCCCGTCGCATGGCAGATCGCCGACAGCGTGCGCTGGGCCATCTCCACGGTCGTGGGGTTGGGATTGATGAGGTTCAGCTGGTCATAGACCTTGCGCCCCTGCTGCGGGCCCTCGAGAACATCCATCATCAGCCAGAGATACTCGCCGTTCCCGTTGCGGGTCGGGCGCATCTCGCTCTCGACGATCTGGACGACATAGTCTCCGGCGGCAAGAAGCTCGTAGCCGGTGAGGGGCTCGACGCCGCTGGCGTCGAATGTGGTGTCGAAACGTGCCATTGTAGTGGTTCCTGTGCTGAGAAGTGGGATCAATCGAACTTGGGCATGGCCGCGGCGAAGGCGTCCCAGTCCAGGGGAAGGACATCGGGTAGCCCATAACGGTTCTTGGCGAGGAAGGCGGGACGCTCGGCGGTGTAGAGAACCCGTTCGCCGCTCCCGAGCGCACGGGTCACCTTCTTGTTGAAGCCGACATCCGACTTGACCGTCGAGATGCGGTAGTTGGCGAACATCACGACATCGGCATGTTCCTGCAGCAGGGCCGCGGCCCGGGCGTGCAGCTTGATGACATAGCGGTCGTAGGGCTCGTGCTCGGGACTGTCGAAACGCTTGATGTCGGTATGAGCGAGCTGCACCACCATCATCCGGCGGTCCTCGCGGAGCGCGTTGATCCAGTCGAGGTACTGGCGCCACAGGTCGAGAGCCGCGATGTAGCCCTTGCCATAGCCCGGCTCCTCGATCGTCGACCAGTTGTTGATCTTGCAGGCATGCTGCCAGACCAGCGGTTCCAGCCAGTCGAGGCTGTCGACCACCAGCGTGCGGTGCTCGTGCGGCTCCGAATGGAGCGCCGCCAGCGCTTCGATGACCTCCTCGAAGCTCCGCGCGAGGGGAAAGTGCGGTAGCTTCAGGGTGCCGAGGCCGTCCTCGGTGCAGACCGCGACGGCCTTGTCGCCGCCGGCGGCGAAGGTGGTCTTTCCGACCCCCGCGACGCCATGGACTATAATTGCCGGGGGCGTGAGGTGGGTGGAGGTCTTCAGGGAGGCGAGAGAGATTGCCATGATGGACCTCACTGCATGACGGTTGAGGGCTGGGTAGCGGCGGCAAGCTGCCCGCTGGCCGGTGCGGCACCATCGGCGAGGCTCGCGATGTAATCGCGAAGGGCTGCCAGCTGGGCATGCGCACGGTCATGCGTGGCGATGGCCTCACCGATCATGCGCAGGGCCGCGCCGATCTCGCCGGCGGGCGCGCCGGACAGCGCATCGTTGAGGAGTGCAAAGCGGCCAGGACCGATGGCGTCGACCAGCCGGCTGGCAAGCTCCACGGGGGAGCGGTTCTGGATTGCGGACATGAGTTCTCGTTCCGTTATTTGACGGTTGAAAAGGACGTTGGTGGCTTGAAGGCGGAAGGTTCAGGCGACGCCGGGCGGGCCGGTCGCCATCGGCGTTCCGCCATCCACTGCCATCACCTCCACAGCGGCGGGCCTCTCGCCTTTGCCCTTGCGCGGTTCGCGCGCCAGAGACTGGATGATGCGGTGGACGGGCTTCAGCTTCGGCGCCTCCGCCTTCCTCACGGCGATGTAATCCCAGCAGCCGGGAGCAACGCGGCGCTGCAGGAGATGCACCCAGTTCTCGGCGCCGAGCATCCAGGCGGCGTTACCGATCTCACTGACCTTGCGGCGCACGGGCTCGGAATAGCCTTCGCTGTGCGGCAGGCGATCGCGGCTGAGGTGGCCGGTGTAATAGACGAGGCGGTCGCCCGGTT
The DNA here is from genome assembly GCA_020252385.1 of Aestuariivirga sp. Taxonomy (GTDB): domain Bacteria; phylum Pseudomonadota; class Alphaproteobacteria; order Rhizobiales; family Aestuariivirgaceae; genus Aestuariivirga. The sequence goes on along the minus strand of JADCDC010000172.1, from coordinate 1,269 downwards.
GCGCGTCCGCCACCCACACGCAGAGGTCCACGTCATTCATCATGCGGGCCGGTGCGTGACCAGAAGCGGGGTTGGAACCTGCGGGAGGATTGAACATGTGAGACCTCACCGGCCGGCGGCCGCAAGGCGGCGGCTCTTGATCACGGACTGAGGTGCGAGCCCGCCGGCGATCAGTCGGAGGCGGAGCTGGCGCAGGGCGCGATAGAAGGTGGCCGCCGGCTGCGTGCCGATCCTCTGGGCGCCGGTAACGCATCCCTCCTCGGCGATAGCGTCGAGCACCTCGCAGAGGGATAGCGGCAAGCGCCTGCGTGCCGATTTCATGTCGATCGAAAGCAGCGCGGCGGCTTCGGTTGGACCTGCTGGATCCGCGAGATCGTCGGGCGAGATGGTTTCGATGACGACAGATGAACGGTTTCGCGCCAGAAGCGTCAGCGCAGCATGGCGGGTCACGACGGTGACGAAGGCGTCCCAGGTACCACGCGCCGGATCGAAACGGTCAGCCCTTGAGATGAGGTCGACCAGCAAGTCCTGACAGTGGTCGTCACGGTCACGGGCGGGATCCCTGACCTGCCGCGCCAGACGTCCTGCACGGCGGTGCGCGGTAACCATGGCAACGGCAACTGCTGTCTTGTCCTGAAAGGGAAGGGATGATCGATGCTGAAGCATTTGGCGTCTCGTCAGTGGCGTTGTTGCGACTGCCACGAGAGAACACGAGCCGCCCGGGGATAACGAGGCGGAATGGGGAATAAAGGGGAATAAATACCCCTCCCCGAATTATTCCCCCCGATTCTGGGAACAGGAACATATGCTTATCAAGGATTTTGCACTGCACGGGGAATAATTCCAGGGCCGAATTCGGGGCAAAACCCGGGGAATAATTCCGAATTATTCCCCACCCCCGAAATCTCCCTCTGGACTCTTTTGACGAGCGGAACATATAGTGAACACTCAACAGGCAATCCGGCCGGGAGGGCTCATCATGACACTGTCGCTGACCTACGCTCCATCCTTCTCCGACCGGCGGAATGCCGATGACGCACCGCGGTTCTGGTTGATCGCCAACATGTTGAGGCGGCAAGTTTTTCCACAGGAACCGGAGCAACCCCTCGAGGCCTCGGACATGCCGCGGCTGTTCCCCGGCATCGTCGTCAACGGGCAGGTAGTCGAACTCGCCTGGGACTTCCAGCACAAGGTCCATGATGCGGCGGGGGTCGAAGTCTATGGCGTGTGCGCGACGGACGGGGAGCTTGCCGGCACCGCAAACGTTTG
>JADCDC010000171.1 GCA_020252385.1 Aestuariivirga sp. | reverse complement strand
GCGGCATGCCGGAGATTGCCTCCGATCTCCGCATCTCTTCGGACTTCGTGAGTGCCGCGAAATCCGCCATCGCCGCGGGCAAGCCCGTGCTGGTCGATGCCGAGATGGTCGGCAAGGGCATCATCGACCGGCACCTCGCCATCGTCTGCACGCTCAATGATCCACGAGCCCGTGAGCTCGGTCTGGCAAGCGGCACCACCCGCTCAGCCGCTGCCGTCGAACTCTGGCGTGACCGGCTGGATGGCGCGATCGCCGTCATCGGCAACGCACCGACCGCCCTTTTCGCGCTGCTCGAAATGATCGATGCGGGTGCCCCGAAGCCCGCGGCAATCGTCGGCTTTCCCGTGGGCTTCGTCGGCGCCGCGGAATCAAAGGACGAGCTTCACGCCAACCCGCGCGGCGTTCCCTATGCGACGCTCCTCGGGCGGCGGGGCGGTTCGGCCATGGCGGCGGCCGCCGTCAACGCCCTCACACGCGGTGCGGCATGAGCAAGTGGCTCACCATCGCCGGCATGGGCGAGGATGGCTGGAACGGCCTTTCGGCGCGCGCGCGCCATGCCATCGAGACAGCCGATGTGATCGTCGGATCATCCCGCCTCCTCGCCTTCCTGCCGAAGACCGCGGCCGAGATCCATGAGTGGCCGCAGCCCTTCTCCGCGGTGGTCGACCGCATCCGGCCGCTGCGCGACCGCAACACCGTGATCCTCGCCACGGGTGACCCGCTGAACTACGGTGTCGCCCGCAAGCTGATGGAATTCATCCCCTTCGCGGAGATGGAGATCATCCCCAGCCTCTCCGCCTTCTCGCTTGCAGCGGCGCGCGTCGGATGGTCGCTTCCCGACTGCGACACGCTTACCCTGCACGGCCGCGAGGCCGCCCACATCGAGCCCTTCATCCAGCCGGACGTGCGCCTCATCGTCCTGACGGCGGACAGGACGACGATCGCCGAGGTCGCCCGCCGCCTGACGGCGAGGGGGTTCGGCAGCAGCGAGATCACGGTTCTCGAAAACATGGGCGGCCCGCGTGAGCGCATGTCGTCCTTCCTCGCCGAGGCTCCCACCGCGATCGAGTATTCCGACCTCAACACGCTGGCCATTCACTGCATTGCCGCTCCGGACGCGAAGCGCCTCTCCCGCCTCGCGGGCCTTCCCGATGACGCCTTCGCCCATGACGGGCAGATCACCAAGCGCGAGGTCCGCGCTGCAACGCTCGCAGCGCTGGAGCCCTGGCCCGGCGCGCTGCTCTGGGACGTGGGTGCGGGCTGCGGTTCGATTTCGATCGAGTGGATGCGGGCTGCGCGTGCCGCACAGGCCATCGCCTTCGAGAGCGAGCCCCAGCGCCTTGCGATGATCGCCGCCAATGCCGATGCGCTGGGCACACCGCGCCTCAAGGTCATCCCCGGCACAGCACCAGAGACCTTCGCCGCCCAGCCCGCGCCCGATGCCGTGTTCATCGGCGGCGGGCTCTGGATCCCCGGCCTGTTCGAGGGAAGCTGGGAGGCGCTGAAGCCAGGCGGCGTGATGGTGGCCAATGTCGTCACCATCGAGGGCGAGTTGCACCTCTACGATCTCCATGAGAAGCATGGTGGCGACATCGTGCGGATGGAGATCTCTCACCTGACCCATGTGGGCCGCCTGCGCGCCCTTCGTCCGCGCATGGCGGTGACACAGTGGCGGGCCCGGAAACCATGGTAGCAAGCGGAACCCTCTATGGCGTCGGCGTCGGCCCGGGCGATCCCGAACTCATGACGCTGAAGGCGGCCCGGCTGATTTCCACCGCGCCCGTCATCGCCTATCTCGCGGCCAACGGGAAGGAGTCGACAGCGCGCGACATTGCGCGGCCCCATATCCCCGCCTCGGCCCGCCATCTGGTCATCGACATGCCGATGCGGGTCGAGCGCGAACCGGGCGAGAAGGCCTATGATGCCGGTGCGGCGGCAATCGCTTCGGAACTGGAGCGCGGCCACGACGTGGTCATGCTGTGCGAGGGTGACCCCTTCTTCTACGGCAGCTTCATGTACGTCTTCGCGCGCCTCGCGAAATCCCATCGCTGCATCGCCGTGCCGGGCGTCACATCGATCACGGCATCCGCCGCCTCGCTCCGCCGCCCGCTTTCGGCGCGGAACGAAGTCGTCAAGGTCCTGCCGGCCACCCTGCCGGAGGATCGCCTGCGCGATGAGCTGCTGACGGCAGAGAGTGCCGCCATCATCAAGGTCGGCCGTCACCTTGCCAAGATACGCAACATCCTTGGCCTTCTCGATCTCGCATCGCGCGCGCAGGTGATCGTCAAGGCCACGCACCAGGACGAGAAGGTGACACCCCTTCTCGACATCACGGAAGATCACTTGCCCTATTTCTCGACCATCCTCGTCTATGCGGGGTCCGAAACATGGTGAAGCCTGTCCTCTTCGTGCTGGGCGCCTCGGCCCTGCCGCTGGCGCGGGCGCTGAAGGAGCCGCTCGGCGCCGAGATCCACACACCCTCCTGCGTGTCGGGGGGTGACGTCGCCTATGGCAAGGCCACCCGGCATCTGGGAGAACTCTTCGCGGAAGGCCGCACCATCATCGGCCTCTGTGCGTCCGGGATCCTGATCCGCGCGCTCGGCCCCCATCTCAGGGACAAGCGCCAGGAACCGCCGGTCATCGCGCTTTCGGAAGATGGGTCATCCGTCGTGCCGCTGCTGGGCGGCCACCACGGCGCCAATGAGCTTGCCCGCCGCATCGCCCTGCTTTGCAACGGCCACGCCGCGGTGACCACCGCCAGCGAGCTTCGCTTCGGCTTCGCGCTCGATGAACCCGCACCGGGCTTCGTCCTTGCCAATCCCCAGCACATGAAGGAGGCCACGGCAGCCTTGCTCGATGGCGCGGCCCTGGCACTGCGCGGCACGCCCTCGCCTTTCGCCACGACTGAAATGGAGCCATGGCATGAAGGCTTCACGGGCGTTACGCTGCACGTGACGGAGACGGCAGCCGAAGGCTCGCCGCGCGAACTCGTCTATCATCCGCAGACGCTGGTCATGGGCCTCGGCTGCGAGCGCAATGCAGAGCCATCGGAGCTGATCGCGCTGGCGGAGCGGAGCCTTTCGCAGCACGGCCTCTCCCCCCACGCCCTCGCCGCCGTCGCCTCGATCGACCTCAAGTCGGACGAGAGCGCAATTCATGCCGTGGCCTCTCATTTCGGTGTGCCGGCCCGCTTCTTCTTGGCACAGGAACTCGACCGAGAGACGCCACGGCTCAAGAACCCATCCGCCATCGTCGCGAAGGAGGTTGGCGTTCCCGGTGTTGCCGAAGCCGCAGCACTCGCCGCCGCGGGTCCAGTCTCCGAACTCGTCGTCGAGAAGACCCGTTCCGCCCGCGCCACCTGCTCAATCGCCCGCGCGCCGGAGCCACTCCTGTCGCTGCCGGGCCGTGCGCGTGGCATCCTGCATGTGGTGGGCCTCGGCCCCGGCACGCCCGACTGGCGCGCACCCGCCGCCCGTGCCGCGCTCGAAACATCGACCGACTGGGTCGGCTACGGCCTCTATCTCGACCTCGCGGCGGACGTGAAATCCGGCCAGCGAGAGCACCGCTTTCCCCTGGGCGGCGAGGAAGACCGCGTGCGCCATGCCATCGCCCTCGCGCGCG
>JADCDC010000170.1 GCA_020252385.1 Aestuariivirga sp. | reverse complement strand
CATCACCGCCACGCCGGAACTCGCAAGTCTTCGCAACGTGAAGAGCATGGTTGAGTTCCTCAAGGCATCGCGCCCCAACGACCACCCGCCGAAGCTCGTTCTCAATCAGGCAGGAACGCCCAAGCGGCCGGAAATCAAGGAGGCCGACTTCAGCAAGGCGGTCGGCATCCCCGTCACCATCACCATTCCCTATGATTCGCAGAGCTTCGGCATCTCGCAAAGCAATGGCCAGATGATCTTCGAGGTCGCGGCCAAGTCGAAGACCGCGGTGGCGCTGTCGGCCCTGGGGCAGCAGCTCTGGCGGTCCGACAAGCCGGCAGCGAAGGGGCTCTCAGGCGTGTCGTCCCTGCTCAACAGGATTGCCAGTTTGAGGAAGAAGTGATGTTCGGAAAGCGTCCAGCCGATGTTTCTCCGCGCCAGTCCCTGCCATCGCCGTCGGCACCGGCGGCGACGCCGGCGGCAACACCACAGGGCCAACCGGGACCGGAGTGGCCCTTGCCCCCGGCCTAAGGGTCCGCTCAGCCTGCGACGACCACCCCGCCGCTGCCGGAGGCGGGTTCCGGGGCGCAGATCCCGCCCTCGTTCCATCCGGCGACGAAGGGCCTCGAACCTCGAACCGCGCTGCGCCGGTCGGAGAACTACTACGACATCAAGAGCACGATCTTCAACGCGCTGATCGACGCGATCGACCTGACGCAGCTCAGCCAGATCGAACGCGGGGCAGCGAGGGACGAGATCAGGGACATCGTCAACGAGATCATCGCGCTGAAGGATGTCGTGCTGTCGGTCGCCGAGCAGGAGGAACTGCTCGAGGACATCTGCAACGACGTGCTGGGCTTCGGGCCGCTTGAGCCGCTGCTGGCACGCGACGACATCGCCGACATCATGGTCAACGGGGCCAACACCACATTCATCGAGGTCGGAGGCAAGGTTCTGAAGACAGGTGTGCGCTTCCGCGACAACACCCAGCTTCTCAACATCTGCCAGCGGATCGTCAGCCAGATCGGCCGGCGCGTGGACGAGGCGAGCCCCATCTGCGATGCGCGCCTGCTCGATGGTTCGCGCGTCAACGTGATCGTTCCGCCACTGGCCATCGACGGGCCGACCCTCACCATCCGCAAGTTCAAGAAGGACAGGCTGCGCCTGCCCGATCTGGTGAAGTTCGGCTCGATCACGCCCGAGGGCGCGACCATCCTCGAGATCATCGGCAGGGTACGCTGCAATGTGCTGATCTCGGGCGGCACGGGCTCGGGCAAGACCACGCTGCTCAATTGTCTGACGGGCTACATCGACTCCGACGAGCGCGTGATCACCTGCGAGGACTCGGCTGAACTCCAGCTGCAGCAGCCGCATGTGGTGCGTCTCGAAACGCGTCCGCCCAACCTCGAAGGCGAGGGCGAGATCACCATGCGCGATCTCGTGAAGAACTGCCTGCGCATGCGGCCGGAGCGGATCATCGTCGGCGAGGTGCGCGGGCCCGAAGCCTTCGACCTTCTCCAGGCCATGAACACCGGTCATGACGGCTCCATGGGAACGCTTCATGCAAACAGCCCCCGCGAGGCGCTGCAACGCCTCGAGTCCATGATCACCATGGGAGGCTTCGCCCTGCCGTCCAAGACGGTCAAGGAAATGATCTGCGGCTCGATCGACGTCATCATCCAGGCTGCGCGCCTGCGTGACGGTTCGCGCCGCATCACCCACATCACCGAGGTCATCGGCATGGAGGGCGATGTGATCATCACCCAGGACCTGTTCGTCTATGAGATCGTGGGCGAGGATTCCTCGGGGAAGATCCTTGGCCAGCACCGGGCAACGGGCATCGCCCGCCCGCACTTCTGGGACCGCGCCCGCTATTACAACGAGGACCGGCGTCTGGCGGAGGCCCTCGACCTTGCCGAAGCCCGGAACGGCGGGAGATGATCCTTGCTGGCCAGCGGTGAGAATCTCCAGCAGCTGATCTTTCTGGCCACGGTCGCGCTGGCGAGCGGCGGGGTCGTCATGTTCCTTCTGCTTGCCTTCTTCCAGCGCAGGAAGGTCGATGAGCGGGTCAGTTCCCTGATCGACACCAACGCCCGTGCCGATGCGGCGCGCCCAGCCCCCACCAAGGCGGCGGAAATCTCGAGGGAAGGCCGCCGCCGCCAGGTTCAGCAAACCTTGAAGCAGATCGAGGCGCGCCAGAAGGACCGGCAGAAGCGCCTCACCGTAAGGCTCCTCATTGCCCAGTCGGGGCTCACTCTGTCTGTCGCGCGGTTCTGGATGATCTCCGTGGGCCTGGGCGCCATCTTCGCGGCGATCTCCTATCTCTTTGGCCTCCCGTGGTATCTGAGCCTTCTGTGCGGCTTCGTTGGCACCTTCGGCGTGCCCCGCTGGTTCCTGGCCTACATGCGCCGCCGCCGCCAGGAAACCTTCCTCACCGAACTGCCGGACGCGATCGACGTCATCGTGCGCGGCCTCAAGTCGGGTCTGCCGCTGTCGGATGCGTTGAAGGTGATTGCCGCTGAATCAGCGCCTCCCATCGGTCCTGAATTCTGGGAGGTGGTCGAAGGCCAGCGCGTCGGCATCACCATCGATCAGGGGCTCGAACGCATGTATGAGCGCATGCCGCTGCAGGAGGTGAGCTTCATGGCGATCGTCCTCAGCATCCAGTCCAAGACGGGCGGCAACCTGACGGAGACGCTCGGCAATCTCGCCAAGGTGCTGCGTGACCGCCGCAGGATGAAGAACCGAATCCGTGCCGTGTCGCAGGAGGCGAAATCTTCCGCCACCATCATCGGCTCGCTTCCGCTCTTCATCGCCGGGGCCCTGACGTTTCTCAACCCCGACTATCTGCAGCCGCTCTTTACCAGCTCGCTCGGCAACCTCATGCTCGCATTTTGCGGGTTCTGGATGCTGCTCGGAATCCTTGTGATGCGCAAGATGATCAACTTCGAGATCTGACGGGGTTTGGGGATGCTGGACTCTCTCCTCAATCTGATGCGGCCGGAGACGATGATCACGCTCCTGATCGCCATCGCGACGTTTTCCACCGTGCTCACGATTGCCGCCTCGTTCACGCAGAACGATGAGCTGAAGCAGCGCATGAAGCGGGTGGCATTCGAGCGCGAGCGGCTCCGCGCCAGCCAGCGCGCGCAGATGTCGGCGGGCGATGCGAAGCTCCGCAGCCGCAATCAGGGGAGTCTCGTCTGGCAACTCGTCGATGCGCTGAACCTGCGGCAGCTCTTCGAGGCGGATACGTCGCGCGAACTCCTTCGCCAGGCGGGCCTGCGCAGCGAGCATCATCTTGTCACCTATCTGGCGCTGCGCCTTGTCACGCCCCTCTTGCTGGCCGCTCTCGCCTATCTCTACGCCTCCACGGTCGTCGCGGAGGAAATGCCGGTGCTCATGCGCGTCGCGGTGACGCTGGGCGCGGTGATTGCCGGCTACTACCTGCCGCTCACGCTGGTCAAGAATCTGGTCGCAAGGCGTCAGATCTCGATCAAGGGGGCGTGGTCGGATGCCCTCGACCTGATGCTGATCTGCGTCGAGTCGGGCATGGCGATCGAGCCGGCCCTGCAGCGGGTATCGCGCGAGATCGGCGCGACCTCCGTTCCGCTGGCGGAGGAGCTCACCCTCACGGTGGCGGAACTCTCCTACCTCCAGGACCGCCGCAAGGCCTATGAGAACCTGGCAAAGCGCACGGGCCTGCCGACGGTGAAATCGGTGGTGACCAGCCTCGTCCAGTCGGAACGCTACGGCACGCCCCTGGGCACAGCGCTTCGCGTGCTGGCGCAGGAGAATCGCGACGCGCGGATGTTCGAGGCGGAGAGGAAGGCAGCCGCACTCCCGCCACGGCTGACGGTGCCGATGATCGTGTTCTTCCTGCCGGTGATCTTCATCGTGATCCTCGGCCCGTCGGTGATTTCGGTGATGAACCTGCGCTGAGGCCCGGCCGCTCTGCGGTGACGAGGTGCCTCAGCCCTTCCCGCCTTCGCTGATCTGCTGCCATGTATTGGGCTGCGAGAGCATCTTCTGGAGATAGGCCATGTTGGCCTCGACCTGGTCGGGCGGCAGGTCCTCGCGCGCCAGCTTCGTGGCCTCGTCGAAGCGGCCCTGCAGCCCGACGACAAGGGCGAGGTTCTGGCGGATGCGCGGCTCGCTCTTGGAGCGCGGCAGGGAATCGGCGCGGCGCAGCGTGGCCTCGGCCTGCTTCAGGTCACCCTCGAGGGCGTAGGACATGCCGAGATTGTTGAGGACGGTCAGGTTCTGCGGGTCCTCCGCCAGCGCCTTCTCGTAGTGCACCCGCGCCTTCTGGAAATGCCCCTGCTGGTCATAGGCCGAACCGAGCGCGGACTGGGTCCGCCAGTCGCCGTTGCCCTCCGCGATGGCCTTCTCCAGCATCGGAATGGCCTCGGCACTCTGGCCGGCAGCGACGAGACGCCGGCCATAGAGGCCCGCCAGCTTGCCGTTCTGCGGATTTCTCTCGACCATCTGCTTGTAGACAGCGAGTTGCTTGTCCGTCTGGCCGAGCGACTCGAGTGCTCCGGCATAGGCCAGCCCCTTCGTCACGTCGGAGGGGTCGGCCTCCCATTTCCGCCCCAGCTCGGCCATCGCCTGCAGGGAGACGGGTGCCGCCGATGCGGTGGTGAGCTCCCCTGCCGGCGTCATGCGGGATGCGGTCTTGGTGCAGCCGGACAGCATGGTGGCGGAGGCCAAGGCCAGAAGGATCGCGATGTACCTGCCACGACGGGGCATGCTCGAACTCCAACGGATGTCGAGACCGACTTTGGCGTGCACTGGTCAATATTTGATTAACCATAACAGCGCGAATCTGTAGTGAGGGAAAAGACAACGGAGTGCGTCATGGCCGATCCATCCAAGCTGCTACTTTCATCATCGCACGCCTGTGTTCCGATCCGGCTCGTGGCACCCGGCGCATGGGACAAGACGCGGCGCGGCTTCAGCGCCGAACTGCGCGGATGGTGTGACGCAAACGGCTT